>CAYNTE010000037.1:8638-22174 GCA_964399615.1 uncultured Thermomicrobiales bacterium | reverse complement strand
CTTGGACGCCGGCACGACGGCAGCACTGAACAGGGGAGCCGGGAAGGGAATAGGTTCGACGCGCACCTTGCGGCTTGGATCCGTGAGGATATCGCTGGTGCTGGTGGAGTCAAGCTTGCCAACTGCTCCGATCTCGCCCGGTCCCAACTGGTCGACGTTGATCTGTTCTTTACCACGCAGCACGAAGATCTGCGCCAGCCGCTCATCTTCGCCCTTGTTGACATTCCAGAGGTGAGTGTCGCTCTTGATCGTGCCCGAAAGCACCTTGAACATGCTGAGCTTGCCAACAAATGGATCGGCCACGGTCTTCCAGATAAAGAGTGAAACGGGCTCGCTTTCAGTGGGTTGCAGCTCGAGCACGTCTCCGGCATCAGTCGAGGCCACGGTCGCGCGAGGCGGCGGCGCAAGCTCCACGATGGCATCCAGAATCAGCCCTACCCCGCGGTTCGTCGTCGCGCCAGTGACCAGCACCGGCACGATCTGCCCGGCAGCGACCGCGGTCTTCAGCCCGCCGATCAATTCTTCCTCGGTCAGTTCCTCGTCTTCGAGGTACTTCAGCATCAATTCTTCGTCGTTCTCGGCAATCGATTCGACGATTTGAAGCCGGTAGGTCTCGGCAGCATCGAGCATATCGCCCGGAATCTCGGTGACCTCGGAGTTGCCAGATCCGTCGTCGGCAAACATGATCGCTTTCATGCGGATCAGATCGACGACGCCACGGAATGAGCTCTCTTCGCCGATCGGGATATAGAGCGGCGCAACGGCGTTGCCGAAGGCCGCGCGTGCCGACTCCAGCGTCGTGGCGAAGTTGGCGTTCTCACGGTCGATCTTGTTGACAACGATCATGCGAGGAAGGTTCTGGTCGTCGGCATAACGCCAGGCGAATTCAGTGCCGACCTCGACGCCAGCTGACGCATCCAAAAGGATGATGGCGCAGTCGATAACGCGGGTAGACGCTATCACGTCCCCGCTGAAGTCTGCGTAGCCTGGCGTGTCCAGGACATTAATCTTGTGATCATTCCACTCGATCGGGAGGATCGAGGTTGAAATAGAAATCGTTCGCTTGATCTCATCAGGATCCCAGTCGGAGGTCGTGTTGCCATCTTCGACCCGGCCTAGTCGTGAAATCGCACCGGAGGTAAACAGCATCGCCTCGCCGAGTGACGTCTTGCCCGCTCCACCGTGAGCGAGAAGGCCGACATTTCTGACACTGGCCACAGGATAGTTTTTCATTGCGATTGTCCCTCCATATGCTGTCGACTCGGGAATGGCCCGCCACAATCAGGGCGATTCGTGTGGGTGGTCCCGGTGCTGGAAAGGCGCCGATGCTCCGGCGAGCCCGACGTGAACGGTTCCAGCAGCGGACCAAGACCTGCACCCAGAAAGCGTTGGCGAGATTATAGCCCACCTCGAGGAACATCCCGCATCATCCTAGCCTGATCTGAGTGAGAGCCATGTCGATCTCTTCGATGACGGTCGGGTCGCCTTCTCGCGCTCTTGCTCGTTCCAGAGTGCGCTTGGAAGGCGCTCCGATCAGGTGTTGCAGCGCCCATGCGGCATGTCCGCGAACCAGCGGCTCGTCATGCTCATTGAGCACCGACGTGAGGATCGGAATCGCTCGCTCGTCCCCTGAATTGCCGAGTGCAATCGCGGCGTTGCGGGCGAGCCCTCGTCGTTTGGCCCGGATGACAGCGGTGCCGCGATAGAGGTCGTAGAATTCGTCTTCCGTCTGCGTCACCAGCCGTTCCAGTGATGGAAAAGCATTGTCCACCGTCGCGGGGGCGAAATCGGGATCGTCAGAGGGCTTGGCAGCCTTAGTATATGGGCAGACGTTCTGACAGACATCACAACCGAAGACCCAGTTGCCCATCGAGGCACGGATGGCGGGGTCGATACTGCCGCGCTCCTCGATCGTCAGATAGCTGATGCAACGCGGGGCATGGACTCTGTATGGCTCAACGATTGCGCCAGTCGGACAGTGGTCGATGCAGATGCTGCACCGTCCGCAGTCCTGATTGAGCGGCAGATCCGGAGCAATATCGACATCCAGGTAGATCTCGCCGAGCATGACCCACGAGCCATGGCCCGGCACGATGATCATCGAATTTTTGCCGAACCAACCCACTCCCGCGCGCTCCGCTAGCGCACGATCCATGGCTCTGGCAGTATCGACGAGGGCGCGGTGCTCGATCTCACGCTGCAGGTGTTTTTCTAGCAAGGTGATGAGCTGCTTAATGCGGCGCTTCATTGTCTTGTGATAATCGCGTCCCCAGGCATAGCGAGCGATGCGACCGCGCAGCACCCCGTCATCTGGCGCTTCCTGCTTGCCGCTCCAGAACGGCAAGCCGAGCGAGATGATGCTGCGGACATTCTCCTGGAGCGTTTGCGGCCTCGAGGCCTCCTCGGCACGGTGTGTCGTGAACCAATCCATGCCAGCGGTGTGGCCTGCCTCGACGTGGGCAACGGTGTAGCGCCGGGCACGCTCAAGCGGCTCTGCGGTAGTGATCCCCGCCAATGCAAGCCCTGCCTGGCTGGCTAGCGCAGCGATTGTGGATCGATTGAGTCGAGAGCTGGTCATGAACTGCTCTTGCTAGGACATCGTGGTCAGCATGCGTTCGACCTCGTGGCGGTCTGGCAGTGCGCTCTGCGCTCCGAAATCGCGGCACGAGAGGCTACCGGTAATGGTCCCTCGAAGAAGTGTCTCGCGGTCGTCGAGCCTATCCAGGATGCCCCAGAGACAGCCACCGACGAATGCGTCGCCTGCACCAGTCGTATCGACGGCGTCCACGACCGGCGCTGGAACCTCAGTGACACGATCCTTTCGAATCGCCATCGCCCCATCGGCCCCACAACTAATGTACAAGACCTGACAAGCGCTGCCGATCATCGCCGCCTGCATCGCGGCAACCGCATCACCAACGCTTTCCGTCCGCGTCAGCATCATGAGCTGCTGCCGGTTGCCGAACAACCCATCATGCTGCAGTGCCTGCTGCATACCTTCATCTGGATCGAGATCGGTCAGAAAATTGATCGTGCCGAGCAGTTTGGTGCGCGGGCTCCGGTGCGCAGGAAGCGAGAGCAGGAACGATCGCAACTCAGAATTGTCGATGTCAAGCAAGATCCAGTTGTGCTCGAGAAGCTCTTCGATCGGCAGCTTGTCGCCCATCTTCGGTCGAGCTCCCTGCACCCAGTAGATGAGACGGTCCATGCCCTGATCAGTAGGAGCTAGCACGATCCAGCCATAATCGGTTGGCTCGTCTTTGACAACGATGTGCTCGACGGTGCAGCCTGCGTCTGCAATAGCCTGAATAATGGCCTGCCCCTGGGCGTCGTTGCCAACACACGTCGAGAAGAGCGGCGGGTGGCCTAGTTTCGCAAGCGCTACGCAAGTATTCGCAGCCGTTCCACCGGGTTGCTCGATCTGGCGCTCAACGACCGCAAAACTGCCAGGCACCGGGTAGCGATCTGAGATGATCAGGTGATCCCACGAACACATTCCAACGATCCCGACCTGAGTTCGCATACATACTCCTTCTATCCCGTGCGGCCACGTGCTCATTATCGGCCAAGTCCGTGATTCTGGGCCGGTAGAATTACGGGAGAGAGGACGACGTATGCCCGCGGCAACGATACTGGTTGTCGAAGATGAGAAAACCCTGTCCGAGGCGCTGAAGTTCAACCTTGAGCGTCAGGGCTATCAAGTCTTGCTGGCCCACGAAGGTCATGCCGCGTTGAATTTGTTTCAGCATCACGGTGCCGACCTGGTGATCCTCGATGTCATGTTGCCGGGACTCGACGGCTTTGAAATCGTTCGCAGGATCCGCAGCCGTTCCACCGTGCCGATCTTGATGTTGACCGCACGTGACGAAGAGATCGACCGCGTGATGGGGCTGGAGATCGGTGCAGACGACTATCTGACCAAACCGTTCAGTTTGCGGGAGCTGGAAGCGAGAATCAAGGCACTGCTCAGACGCGGCGCGATGACGAATGCGGCGCAACCGAACAGCGAAGAGATGACGCATGGCAAGTTGCGCGTGTCGCCGCAGTCGCGCAGGGCCTGGATCGGTGATCGCGAAGTTGGGCTTCGTCCACGAGAATTCGAACTGCTGCTCTTCTTCGTTCGCAATGCGGGATTAGCCCTGAGTCGCCGGCAATTACTCGATGGTGCATGGGAGTCAGATTTCGCGGGCGACGAGCGCACCGTAGATGTGCATGTGCGGGCGTTGAGGACGGCACTGGAAGACGATCCAGCCGCCCCAAAATACATCGTAACGGTGCGCGGCACCGGCTATAGATTCGAGAGTCCAGCAGAATGACCGGCCTGAAAACACAATTCATTCTTCCTGCTGTCGCCGTTGTCATTTGCGCGGTAGCTGGTTACGCGATCGACCGCCCGTTGGCTGGCATCGGGGTTGGCTTACTGGCTGGCATTGCCGTGGCATTGCTTCTGGCCACCAGCGCTAGCCACCGGGTCCATAGACTTGAAGTGAAGCTGGCGCAGTGGGGAATCCAGAATCTTCCTGGCGGTTCTGAACGCGACGAAATCGATCGCGCCAATGAAGTGCTCGGGCGCTTTCTCGATCAACTTGGCAGGAAGTCGGACGTAGAGCAGAGAGAGCTCGAACGTCGCGGTGAATTGCTCGATCGCATGAGCGATGGCGTGATGCGCGTCGATGCTGGCGGCACCGTGATCTATGCGAACCGGGCAGCGGAAGCACTCTTTGGCGACCGTGAGCTCGAAGGCAAGAGCTTCGTCTCAATTGTCCGCAACCACGAGTTAAGCACTGCCATGCGCCAAGCGCTTGGTGAAGGTCAAGAAGCACAGCTGAACTTTGAGATTTATGGTTCAAGCCGGACTGGGAATGTCGTCGTGAGCCGCCTGCAGCAATCTCCAGCTGAGGCGCTGGTCGTTGTTCGCGACGTCACGGAACTATCGCGACTCCAAGTGCTTCGGCGCGATTTTGTAGCGAATGTCTCGCACGAGCTGCGCACGCCGCTGACAACGATCAAGATCTTGACTGAAACGTTGATCGATCTGAACGAGCGTGACGGCCAGAACCAGCAATTTCTCGACAACATTGCCAGCGAAGTAGATGACATGACCAAGCTGGTCGACGATTTGATGGAGCTTGCACGACTGGAGAGCAGCTCTGGCGAGATTGAATTCGGCGCGATTGATGCCCGAGAGCTTGTTGATGAGGTCGAGCGCCGGATGGCTCCGATTGCCGAGCGCGAGGGCGTGGGGCTGCGGCATCTACTCCCCGCTGACGGTGTGGAGTTCGAAGGTGATCAGCGACAGCTGAGCCAGGCGCTGGCGAACCTCTTGCACAATGCCATCACCCATTCGCCGCCTGGCGCCACAGTGGAGCTGGCAGTCGAAACGTCCGGTGAGGATGTGACCTTTGAGGTTCGTGACCGCGGCCCTGGGATAGCCCCCGAGGAGCTAACTCGCATATTTGAGCGCTTTTACCAAGTGGATCGCTCACGCACGGCGCCGGGGACTGGTCTCGGGCTGGCTATCGTAAAGCACGTGGCGCGAGCGCACGGCGGCACGGTCACCGCCGAAAGCAAGCTCGGCGAAGGTTCGACGTTCCGGCTGATAGTGCCCCGGAGCCCGCGAAACGTGCGCTAGACGCCACCAGCCGTGACGGCTTCAGCTTCACGCTGGGCTCGCCGCTCTTTGACGAGCGCGTCAATCTCTTCCTTCAGCGCGTCGAACATCTCGTCTTCGTCAACGCGCCGCAGAATCTCGCCTTTAGCAAAGATCAGACCCTTGCCACGGCCTGCGGCCAGGCCAATGTCGGAGTCGCGTGCCTCACCGGGCCCGTTCACCACACACCCCATGACGGCAACCTTGATTGGTTCGTCGACGGTGCGCAGATACTCCTCAACCTTATCCGAGAGGCTGAAGAGATCCACTTCGAGGCGTCCGCAGGTTGGGCAGGCAACCATCGTTGCGCCCTTCTCACGGAGCCCGAGGCTCTTCAGGATCTCGTAGGCGACGAAGACTTCTTCGACCGGGTCAGTCGTCAGCGAGACGCGGATCGTATCGCCGATGCCCAATGCCAGCAACGTGCCGAGACCGACAGATGACCGGATCGTGCCCGTGCGCGGTGGACCAGCTTCAGTGACACCGATGTGCAGGGGATACATGTTCCGTGGCGCCATGCGCTTGTAGGCCTCGACGAGTACCGGGATCTCAAATGCCTTGAGCGAGATCTTGATCTGATCGTAGTCGAGGTCCTCAAGGATCTTGATATGTCCCTCGGCCGTGCGAACCATGTGCTCGGCGACAAGTTCAATTTGGTTGGCACCGCTGGAGACCATCTCGTCAACGAATTCAGAGCTCATCGGCGGCACCGACCCGAAGTTGACACCGATACGAATCGGCACATTGCGCTCCTTGGCCTTCTTCACCACAGCGCGCACGTCTTCGGGCTTGCGGATATTGCCGGGGTTGAGGCGCAGGCCGTGGATGCCCGCTTCGAGTGCGCTGAGCGCCAGCGTGTGCTCGAAGTGGATGTCGGCGACCAGCGGAACTGGTGAGTGCGGGACGATATCGGGCAGAGCTGCGGCGGCCGCTCGGTTGGGGACAGCCAGGCGGACGATCTCGCAACCAGCGTCAGCCAGTTCATGGATCTGAGCGAGTGTGGCCTTGGGGTCCTTTGTATCGGTAGTTGCCATCGACTGGACGACGATTGGTGCGCCGCCTCCGATGCGTACGTCACCGATATAGAGCGGTTTGGTCAAACGTCGAGGTGCGAGCAAGCTCACGATGTTCCTCCAGTAGCGCGAAGCTGAGCTATTGCAGCAGTGACTGGCCGCTGACAATCCGATCGATATCCATAAACGCGACCGCCACCATAAACGTCAACAATAGTACTAACCCAACGAAGTGCACAACTCCTTCTTTTTCAGGCGCGACACGTTTGCCGCGTCGAAGCACTTCGATGATGATAAAGAGGAGACGACCGCCATCCAGGGCAGGCAGTGGCAAAAGATTGAGAACAGCCAGGTTCAGGGAAAGCACGATCGTGATGTTGAGGATCGATACCCAGATCGGCAGACTGCTCTCTTCGATGATCTCAGAAGTTAGCTGACCCATGCCGATCGGACCGGCAACATCCCCGAACGGAATGTCCCCACGCACCAGCATCAAAAGGCCCTCGCCCATGCGGCGCAAGTAATCGACAAAGCTTTCGGCAGTAAGAAGCGGGACCTCGTAGAACGGCGGGCGTTCGAACTGAACATGGCCAGAGATGCTCGCCCCGAAGGTACCGCTCTCTTCTGCACCGATGTCCGCAGGTATCGACGCCTCAATTGGTATCTGCTGGCCGTCGCGGAGCACCGTCAGCGTGATTGTGTCGCCAGCGTGCGCCTCAAGCCCGAGCTGGTAGCTGAGTGCGTCTGGAACACGACTCCCGTTGATCTCTAGCACTTGATCGCCGGCCATCAGACCAGCATCTGCGGCTGGGCTTTCAGGCGTCACATTCGCGACTTCGAGATTGGCGATTGGTGTTTGGGCGACCTGTATGCCGGTTGCGCCTTCGCCAGCCGGCGGGTCTGCCCGCGGTGTCAGCGTGGTTTCGACGATCTCGCCGTTGAATTCAAAGGTAAAGTCGGTTGGTTTGCCGGCCGCATCATTCGTGGCGTCAATGATTTCCGTGGTCGTGCCGACCTCGTTGCCATTGACCGCGACAAAGCGATATCCAGGCTGCCAGCCAGCTTCGGCGGCAGGCGTCTCCGGTTCAACCGCCGTGATGTAGGTGTGCGGTGTAGCTTGCCCGAGCGCCGCAAGCACGACGCCGATCAGGACAAACGCGGTGATGAAGTTCATGATCGAGCCAGCAGTGATGAAGAGTGCCCGTTGACCGACGGTCTTCGACTGCATACTCCGGCCGGAGTAGTCCTTGCCCTCCTCGCCGAGTACACGAACAAAGCCACCGATGGGAATGGCGTTGATCGACCAGAGCGTTTCGCCGCGCTGCCAGCCCCAGAGCCGGGGTGGGAGTCCGAAGCCGAACTCCTCGACTTTCATGCCGGCGCGTTTGGCGGTGACGTAGTGGCCAAGCTCGTGAACATAGATGAGGAAAGTGAGAATCGGGACGATCAGGAGAGCATTTAGCATGGAAGTTCGCGTCCTAGAATTTTCAGCACGCATGTCGAGCACGCGCCCGCTGCGGTGTCGACTGAATCGTACTGGCTGACTCGCGTGCCCGTCAATTTGCCGGAATTCAGTCCGCGCTTGCAGAATAAACCCGCAGAATAGTGATGTAGTTATGTTAGAATCTCCCGTCGGCCGTAAATACGGGACCGAGTGGTTTTGGGGCCGGGAGGGCACTGCGGCACTTCGGCTGGGCGACCCTCTCAACGTGCCGAAGTGAAGGGATGCTCCTCGTCGATGCTGGTCGGGATTCCGAAGGAGATCAAGGACAACGAGAACCGCGTTTCGACGACGCCCGCAGGGGTTGCTGAGTACAGAGCGCGCGGTCACGAGGTATTGGTGGAGACAGCCGCTGGCATTGGCAGCGGCTTTTCTGATGACGAGTATGCTGCTGCCGGCGCAGTCATCGCCGATTCGCCAGACCCCATCTGGGCGAACGCCGACATGGTCGTCAAGGTCAAGGAACCGATCGAGGTTGAATACGACAAGCTTCGTGAAGGCCAGATTCTCTACACCTACCTTCACCTGGCCGCGGAACAGAGCCTGACCCAGGCCCTGCTCGATCACAAGGTGACGGCAGTTGCCTACGAGACTGTCGAGCTTGAGGATGGCTCGCTCCCGCTGTTGACGCCGATGAGCGAAGTTGCTGGACGCATGGCGACACAGATCGGTGCGTATTACCTGGCCAAGCCGCTTGGCGGGCTCGGCAAGCTGCTCGGTGGTGTAGCAGGCGTGAAGGCGGCCAATGTCGCGATTATCGGCGGTGGTGTCGTCGGTATCAACGCGGCTCAGATCGCGCTTGGCATGGGTGCGAACGTCACGATCATTGACATCGACATGGACAGACTGCGCTATTTGGATCAGGTGCTGCCGGGGCGGCTCACCACGATTGCGTCGAACGGCAGCTCCATTGCCGAGACTGCTGCCGGGTGCGATGTCCTCATCGGGGGTGTCTTGATCGTTGGCGCTCGGGCGCCAAAACTCGTTACGGAGGACGTGGTTGCCTCGATGCCCAAGGGCAGCGTGGTAATCGACGTAGCCATCGATCAGGGTGGCTGTATTGCGACATCCCGGCCTACCTCACACAGCGACCCGACATACATCGTTGACGGTGTGCTTCACTATTGCGTGACGAATATGCCCGGTGCGATGCCGCGAACGAGTACGCTCGCGCTATCGAATGCCACCTTGCCGTATGGTTTGAAGCTAGCCGAGTCGAAGCTTGATGCTCTTCGTGTGAACGCGGCGCTTCGCAAGGGGCTGAATACCTTCCAAGGCAACGTCACCTACGATGCTGTCGCGGAGGCATTTGGGTATGACTATGTGCCGGCCGAATCGCTTCTACTAGAATAGGTGAGGCCGCTACCGGACATAATGTGTGGGCCGGTGAACCAGCGGCGGTATCGCCGGTCCGCAAGATACAGGATGGGGCGCAACGGTGCGAGCGAGTGTTGATAAATTTCTGCAGGACCTGGTGTCGAGAAAAGGCTTTTCTCACAACACTGTTTCGGCCTACAACAACGATCTCAACCAGTGTGTGCAGTTCCTCGAAGATGATCGCCAGCGTGGTTCATGGCGAGAGGTAACTCCAGAAGACATCCGGGCCTTCATGCTGCATCTGCGCGAGCGTGGCTATGCTAACTCCACGATCGCACGTAAGACGGCAGCGGTCCGCTCATTTGGTCAGTACCTGGTCGAGACCGAGATCGTGCGGTCGGATCCAGCAGAAGAGATGACCGCGCCGAAGGTGGCGAAGTCCGCGCCCAAGGCGATGACTCCCGCTGAAGTCGAGTGCCTCTTTAACCAACTCTCAGCCTCAAACTCGACGGATGCATTGCGAGATCACGCCATGATGCACTTGCTCTATGGCACCGGGATGCGTGTTTCGGAGATGGTGAACCTCGATGTCGGCGACGTGGATCTGCAAGCACGCGTGGTGCGCTGCCCTGGTAGCCAGGGGCGCAGCCGGCAGGTGCCGATCAACGGAGAAGTGCAGACGGTCATCCAGGATTATCTGAGCCGTCAAACTCAGGCCAATGGTGAGGATCTGGAACCCGATCAGCCGCTCTTTCGCAACCATCGAGGGCATCGACTGACGCGCCAGGGCTTTTGGCTCATTCTCAAGCAACATGCACAGGCGGCGGGCATCGACGACATTACGCCCCACACGTTGCGCCACTCATTTGCCACGCATCAGGTGATGGCTGGCCGGCAGCTTGAAGAAGTGCAGCGCATGCTTGGCCATGTCAGCCCAGCGACCACGCAAATCTATGAGAAACTAGCCGCGGACATGAGCGGTGCTGAGCCTGCTGTGTCGGTGGCTGCTGGCACGACAAACCTAGACTGAGTTCCGCCAGATAATCGCCCCATGCCGTGGTGTCCACTGCGGTGTACTCGTGGTGTTCTAGTCATTTCTGTACGAATCACCCTACAAGGAGTTGATGGTGACTGAGACCGATCGCAAGACTGTTTCTATGGATACGCTCGTCTCGCTGGCCAAGCGGCGCGGATTTGTGTTTCAGGGAAGCGAAATCTATGGGGGTCTGGCGAATACCTGGGATTTTGGTCCACTCGGCGTGGAAGTGCGCAAGAACATCAAGGACTTGTGGTGGAAGCGCTTCGTGCATCAACGTCGCGATATCGTTGGTCTCGACGGGATGATCCTCCTCAACCCCCGCGTTTGGGAGGTGAGCGGCCATGTTGCCGAATTCAATGATCCCATGGTTGATTGCCGCGTCTGCCGGAGTCGCTATCGCGCAGACGATTTGGTCGAATCAGCGAGCGGGATTCACGCTGACGGCATGTCGAACGACGAGCTTTCCGAGAAGATCGCCGAGTTGAACATCGCTTGTCCGAATTGCGGCAATCGCGACTGGACAGAGGTGCGAGCCTTCAATCTGATGTTTAGCACGACGATCGGTCCCGTCGGTGAGACCGCCAATGCTGTCTATCTCCGGCCAGAGACGGCTCAATCGATATTCATGCAGTATAAGAACGTCCTGCAATCGACACGCCAGAAGATTCCGTTCGGTATCGCGCAGATTGGCAAGGCGTTCCGCAACGAAGTCACGCCGGGGAACTTCATCTTCCGTCTGCTCGAGCTCGAGCAAATGGAGATCGAGTACTTCTTTGATGGCAATGATTGGGAAGCGATCTTCGATTCCTGGCTGAAGGAGCAGTGGGACTTCTTTCTGTCGCTCGGTATTCGACGCGAGAACCTGCGTGAGCGCGAACATGAGGCAGCAGAACTCTCGCACTACTCCAAGCGCACTGTTGATCTTGAATACCTGTTCCCGTTTGGCTGGAAAGAGCTCTCGGGCCTGGCCTACCGGACAGACTTCGACCTCAGCCTGCATCAAGAGGGATCAGGAACGAATCTGACCTATTACGATCAAGCCCAGGACCGGCACTACATCCCGCATGTGATCGAACCCACAGTAGGAGTTGACCGGCTCTTCCTGACGGTCTTCGCCGATGCCTACGACGAAGAAGAGACCGTCGATGCCAACGGCAAGCCATCGAGCCGGACTGTGCTTCGTTTCGCTCCAGATGTCGCGCCCTACAAGGTGGCGGTACTCCCGCTTTCGAGGAAGCCTGAGTTGTCAGGTCTCGCCACGAAGATCTTCGAGGATATTCAGCAGGAGTTCGTGGCGGAGTACGACGAGACACAGAACATCGGGCGCCGCTACCGGCGGCAGGATGAGATCGGCACACCATATTGCGTCACCGTGGACTTTGAATCGCTCGACGACCATGCGGTCACCGTGCGCGAGCGTGACTCGATGGAGCAAACGCGCCTGCCGGTCGATGGCTTGGTGGAATATCTGCGATCGGCGTTGAAGGCCAACTAATTGATGTCGATCTGGAGCTGGTCAAGGATGTGGTTGAGATCGTCGTCGGTGTAGAAGTGGACGATCACCCGCCCGCCGTTGTTGGTGCGCTGCATGTCGACCTTGGTCATCAATCGCCGCTGAAGCTGCTCAAGAATCGCTTCGTCGTGGGGATCTAGCTCACGCTTCGTGCTCTTAGGCTGAGGATCTTCAGTCCACGAGCGAACC
The DNA here is from genome assembly GCA_964399615.1 of uncultured Thermomicrobiales bacterium. Taxonomy (GTDB): domain Bacteria; phylum Chloroflexota; class Chloroflexia; order Thermomicrobiales; family CFX8; genus CAYNTE01. The sequence goes on along the minus strand of CAYNTE010000037.1, from coordinate 9,952 downwards.
AGTTCCTCGGTCTGCCGCACACTGAGGCCATCCTTGAGGACTTCTTCGAGCGCAGCGATTTGCTGGACCGAACCTGCAAGTCCCAGCAGTGCTCGCGCGTGGCCCGCAGTGATGTGGCCCTGCACCACAGCCAGGCGAATAGGTTCCGGTGCTTCGAGTAATCGCACCGCGTTCGCCACGGCCGACCGGCTCTTGCCGACTCGCTTTGAGATCTGCTCTTGCGTCAGATCGAATTCGACTTGCAGCTGACGGTAGGCCAGTGCTTCCTCAATGGCGTTCAAGTCGGCGCGCTGGACATTCTCGACAAGTGCCAGTTCCAGCGCTTGTACGGAGCTGACCTCGCGAACCAGCGCGGGGACTTCTGTGAGCCCGGCGAGTTGTGCTGCCCGCATGCGACGTTCGCCGGCGATGATCTGGAATGGCTTCTGGACTCCGCGGCTCACAATCAGCGGTTGGATGATGCCGTGCTCAGCGATGGAATTGGCTAATTCCTGGAGGTTGTCGTCATCCCAGGCTGACCGCGGTTGGAGTGGATTTGGCTCTAGATCGGCAACATCGATCATGATGACATCGCCACTTGATGCATCGGTGTCGATCGGTATTAGTGAATCAAGGCCGCGTCCGAGACCGCGCCTCCGGCCTTCGCTCACGTCCCAACCTTCCCCCTGCGGAACACGCTTCCAGTGTGACTAGTATATAGGCTCTGCAGATTGCGTTTCGAGGTTAACTGGCGGGCGCTGAATAGAGTTCCCAGGTGCCGTCGTTGTAGAAGACGTAGATCTGCCCGCTATGGCTCAGCAGCATCATGCCACCTTCGAAATTCTGAACCGTGGAATCAAAGACCGTGGCTTGCTCGGCGAGTGCCATGCCCACCGCGTCACGGATCCACGGCTCGGATTGCCAAGCCCGGCCGATTGCACCACCTGGCTCCCACGTGCCTTCGAATTCGCCTGGCACTGGGTCGGGGTCATCTCCGCCTGGCGCCGAGAACTGGCTCCAGACGCCGATGAACTCGATCACGTAGACCTGCTGTGTAACCGGCCGCAGAATCATTGCCCCGTGCTGGAAATCAAGCTCGTGGACACTCTCGCTGGCAGCGCTGGCGAGCGGTGCTCCGAGGAGATCCTGAACCTTTTGTGTGCCCCAATAGACGGACCCAAATGCATCGGTTACGGGTATCTCGCCCGGTGAAGCGGTCACCTCAGGTTCTGGGCTCGCCGTCGGAGTTGGGGGCACTGGCGTCTCAGTTGGCGGAACCGGTGTTGCGGTCGGCTCTGGTGTTTCGGTTGGCGCCGGCGTCGGTGTTTCGGTCGC
>CAYNTE010000037.1:0-8538 GCA_964399615.1 uncultured Thermomicrobiales bacterium | reverse complement strand
GGCGTCGGTGTTGGCGGCTCAGGTGTCGGTGTCTCAATCTGAGTGACGCTGCGACTGGTTTCAAAACTGACCTGGAACGGCTGGCTGAGGTGCTGACCCCAGCGATCGGTTGCAGCCGTCCCGACCCTGATCATATAGCTCGCGCCGGGCTTCAAGGTTTGGTTCTGGCCGATGATTAGCGTGTTGCCGTTCCAGCTCAGGGCGAGCCGGTCTTTCTCACTCGATGGCGAGATGGTCAGCGCCTTCGAGACAGAGTCATGGTCCATCTCTTTGTTGAAGGTGATCTCGACCGGGCGGTGCTGCGGCCAGACGACGTTACTCCCAGGTTGCGAGGCGACCACCGTCGGATCGATGGAACGCTGATAGCCGATGAAGATCAGGTAGGCCGCGACAATGAAGACGAGGAATACGGCCGCGGCTGCCGCTACCGAGTAGCCGACCCGGCTGGACAGTAGAAAGATTCTGCGTCGACGCGAACCGATGGTTTCCCGGTAGATTGCGCTGGTGAGGTCAGCTGGTGGTTGTTGGGCCTGCATGGCGCGGATCTTGCCGCCGATCGCCCGATACTCCTGCATGGTGGCGCGGCAATCGGCGCAGGTCGAAAGATGGCGCAGCAGATCGGCACGGTCGGTCGGGTCGATCTCCCCGTCCAGATAGGCCGAGATAAGCGCGTGATAGTGGTTTGTACAGCGATCTTGCTCTGCCATCACCGATCACCAGTTGCCGTCTCGCCGAACTCTTCGGCGTAGTGACGTCGAAATTCCTCGCGTGCACGAAAGAGCACGGACTTCACGGCGGATCTGGATATCCCCATGATCTCGCCGATTTCGTGAGTCGATAGCCCGTCGTATTCCCGGAGCGTCAGGGCCAGACGGTTACGATCTGACATCCGGTTCAAGATCAACTGGACGTCGCTAGTGTTCTCTGCCGCGACGGCCATGCGCTCTGGGTCATCGGAGGGATGTGAATCCAGCAGATGTTCGTGCTTGTGGCCGTCCCACGGCAGCCAGCGCAGGCGCTTGCGGCGACGCAGGACATCGAGACACGCGTTTGAAGCAATGCGGTGGAGCCAAGCAGAGACATTGAGTTCGCTATTCGTGCGCCCGAGAGACCGGTAGGCACGAACGAAACACTCCTGTGTCAGGTCGGCGGCGTCTTCATGGTTGCCCATCATGCGATAGGTAAAGGCATAGATTGGTCGCTGATAGCGCTCGACCAATTCTCCGAATGCGGCTTGATCGCCAGCTTTGGCCTGGCTGACCAGCACTTCTTCGTCGATTGCCACGTTGGCGCCTTCCACCACTACCCTCCAACAACATAACGAACGAGAAGCGACTTGGTGTCGGTTCTCGCTGGAGGGCAATCGTACACATTGCCTTTGGCGTATCGGCAGCGAACGACTGATGCTACAATCTCGAAGTTGAGGCTGTCCAGTGGACCGGTCACGGTCCAACTTCCAAGCGCTATCATCGAAGAGGCAACATGGCACATCCATTTATTGAACGGCTGCGCAACGGACCGATGCTCTGTGACGGGGCGATGGGGACTCTTCTCTACGAGCGAGCAGGCTCCGTTGAACGCTGCTTTGATGAACTCAACCTGAGCCAGGCGAGCGTTGTCCAGCAGGCACATCGTGACTATCTGACGGCTGGCGCGGACATCATCGAGACCAACACCTTCGGCGCAAATCGTTTCAAGCTGGCCAACCACCGGCTACAGGACCAGGTCGCAGAGATCAACCGCCGCGGCGCGAAGAATGGTGAGTATGCCGTCGAAGTCACGGGCCGGTTCGCATTTGTGGCGGGTTCTATTGGGCCGACCGGCAGAACACTCGCTCCCATCGGGCTTGTTGATCCTGAGGAAGTCAGAGCCGCTTTTCGCGAGCAGGTCGAGGGTTTGCTGGCCGGCGGAGTCGATCTGCTGATGATCGAGACCATTGGCGCGCTCGAGGAGATGACCCAGGCCGTACTGGCGGCGCGGGATGTCTCCGACTTGCCCATCGTGGCCCAGATGACCTTCTCGAACGATGGCCGCACGATAGCGGGTCAGACGGTCGAGCAGGTCGCCGAGGCGCTGACTGAGCTGAACGTCGAGGTCATCGGCGTCAACTGTAGCGTCGGCCCGCGCGGGGTGCTGCGAACCGTCCAGGAGCTGCGGACGTATCTGCCTGATGGCACGTTCATCTCGGCACAGCCTAACGCTGGCTGGCCGACTCAGGTTGACGACCGCATAATCTACTCGACATCACCTGAGTATTTCGCCCGCTTTGCCAGTGAGGCGATCGAGGCTGGCGCAACTATCGTTGGCGGCTGTTGTGGCACGACTCCCGAACACACGGCAGCGATGCGCGACGTTATCGACCGGTTGCACCCGGTTGCCGGTCAGCGTTCGACTTCCGTGACCGTTGCGTCCGAGCCGCAGCGGGCGACGTTGCCAGCGGACCAGCCCACGCAAATGGCGCAAAAGCTGGGTAAGCAGTTCTTTGTGTCGGTCGAGCTCGACCCCCCGAGAGGTCTCAACCCAGAGAAGATGTTGCGCGGGGCACAAATGCTGAAGGACGCGGGCGTCGATGCGGTGAATGTCGCGGACTCGCCCATGGCGCGCGTTCGCATGAGTGCGCTGGCGCTCTGTTACATGGTGCAAGAGCAGATCGGACTCGAGACGATCCTGCACTTCACGACCCGCGACCGGAACTTGATGGGCATCCAATCTGACCTGATTGGCGCGCACGCCATTGGGGTTCGGAATATCATTGCGCTGACGGGAGATCCGCCCAGTCTGGGCGATTATCCGGATGTGACTGCGGTCTACGACATCGACTCGGTCGGGTTGGTGAAGGTGCTGACCTCGATGAACGCCGGCGATGACGCAGCTGGAGCATCGATTGGGCAGCGGGCCAGTTTCACCATTGCCATTGCTGCGGACCCGACACGCGACGATCTGGACCTCGAAGCCGAGCGATTGCACCGCAAGATCTCGGCAGGTGGACATGTGATCATGACGCAGCCCGTCTACGAGATGCAGACTTGGCGCAACCTGGTTGAGATCTATGAACGCCGGTACGGCCCGATCACGATTCCGATCCTGCTTGGAATTCTGCCGCTCTATAGTCACCGGCACGCCGAATTCCTCTACAACGAGGTGCCGGGCATTAAGCCGACGGAGCAGATCCGCGAGCGGATGCGGCGCGCAGGTGCTGACGCTCGAAAAGAGGGCGTGCGAATCTCACAAGAATTGCTGCTCGAAGCGCGTGACGAGGTGCAAGGCATCTACATCATGCCGTCGTTTGGGCGGTACAGCATGGCTGTAGATGTGCTTGATGCGCTGGAGGACCGGCAGCTCGCCGAGCCGTTGCCTGCTAGTTGAGGCCGTTGGTATAGTTGCCAGGTTGCGCCGGAGCCGATCTGGCGACGACGATATTTGAAGCTGTAGTGCGAACTCGCTGATGGTTCCGCGGCGCGAGGAGAGTGGGGACGAATATGGTTGACATCATTCGAGAGATTGAAGACTCGCACAAGCGGGACGATATCCCGGAATTTGGTCCGGGCGATACCGTTCGAGTCTGGGTAGCGGTCGTCGAGGGTACTCGCGAGCGACTCCAGGCATTTGAGGGTGTCGTCATCGGGCGAGGTGGCCGCGGTATCAACGAGTCGATCACCGTGCGACGCATCGCCTCGCACGCTATCGGTGTCGAGCGAACATTCCTGCTGCACTCGCCACGTATCGATCGCATCGAGGTCGTGCGTACTGGTCGGGTGCGTCGCGCGAAGCTCTATTACCTGCGAGGTCGAACCGGCCGAGCTGCCCGCATTCGGGAGCGTCGCCGCAAGCCTGGCTCCTACCTGAAGTAGCGACGTTATTGCGATGACTACGCGTCGGCCCCGAAGAAGTTCGAGGGCCGTTGCGCGTTTGCCGAAATTGCCAACGACAAGATTTGAACGCGCATGCTGGGCGGCTGGCCATCGAACCGTTGCCGGGGTCGATGAAGCAGGTCGTGGGGCGCTGGCTGGCCCACTCGTCGCGGCTGCGCTCAGTTTGCCCCCAGAACCATCTCGACGAGCCCAACTGACGAAGATCATCCGTCAGCATGGCGCAGAGGCACTCGAATCGAAGCTGCTGACCGCATCGAAGCGTGAGCTGATCTACGAGATACTCGCGGATCAGCGAATCCCGTTTGCAGTCTGCGAAGTTGAGCCTGAGGAAGTCGATCGTCTGGGAGTTGGCAAGGCGAATTTGCTTGCCTTGCGCACGGCTATCGCGACGCTCGAAGAACCTCCGACCTTCGCACTCATCGATGCGTTTCCGGTGCCGGACTGTTGCTGTGATCATCTTCCGATCGTCAAGGGTGACCGTAGAAGCATCTCGATTGCGCTGGCCTCGATCATCGCCAAGGTGCACCGAGATAGGCTGATGCTCCAGCTCCACGAGCTGTACCCAGACTACGGGTTCGACGCGCACAAGGGCTATGGAACTCGCACGCACCGAGACGCACTGCTGCACTTCGGACCAACGCCCGCCCACCGCCGATCGTTCGCGCCAGTCTCCGAACTCGTGAACAATGGCTAGTCGGCAGCGCCGAGGTCAGGTTGCCGAGCAATACGTGGCAGACCGGCTGGCTGATCAGGGCTGGGCAATATTGCAGCGCAACTGGCATGTCCGAGGTGGAGAGATCGACATCGTGGCACTTGATGGTGAGGTTCTGGTCTTCGTCGAGGTTCGTTCCCGGTTGTCCGGCGCGATGGTGAATGCTGAGGATTCGGTGAGCCCCACCAAGTTGAAGCGTCTCTTCGGCGCGGCGGCTCGCTACCTGCAAACGTTCCCAGAGCACGAGGAGCGATTCTGGCGGGTCGACCTGGCGGCGCTGACGATGACGCGCAACGGTGATATTTCCGATTACCATTACTATGAGAATCTGACGCTGGACTGAGCGAAGAGGGTAGGCGGTATGAGTGCGTCCGTAGAGGCCCACAGGGAAGCTGCGCCGGATTCGGTCGCTTGCGCGATTATCACGGTGAGTGACACGCGCACCGAAGAGACCGACAAAAGCGGCAAGATCATGATCGAGCGTCTTGGGCGCGAAGGCCATAAGATCGTCTCGTACCAGATCGTACGCGACGAGCCTGAGCAGATCGGCGAAATTTTGGACGGCCTGGCTGCGGACGACTCCTGCCAGGCGATTCTCTTCAACGGTGGGACGGGAATCTCAAGTCGCGACACGACCTACGACGTGATCTCCTCGCGACTTGAGAAGACGCTGCCGGGCTTCGGTGAGCTCTTCCGCGTATTTTCATACGAAGAGATTGGCGCGGCGGCGATCCTCTCGCGAGCGACTGCCGGCGTCTATCGCGGCAAGCTGGTATTTTCGACGCCGGGGTCGTCGAATGCGGTAGCGCTAGCGATGGACCGCCTGATTGCAAGCGAGTTGTCTCATCTGTATTACGAGGTCACCAAGTAGCGAGCATAGCGTTGATGATCTGGCCGCGGTAGTGTTGGCGGGTCATATCGAGGTGGGGAGAGAGAAGATCAGATGATACAGCCTCAAGTCTTACGAGGTATGCGCGACTTCTTGCCGGAGCAATTGATTCTGCGCCAGCGGATCATGAACTCGCTCCGGGAGATTTTCGAGCGGCATGGTTTCGAGCCGATCGAGACACCGGTGCTCGAATATCTCGATACGCTGACTGGCAACCTCGATGACGAGAAGCTGATGTACCACTTCACCGACCACGGCGGTCGCGAGGTCGGCATGCGATTTGACCTGACGGTGCCGCTGGCTCGCTTCGTGGCGCTGCACCAGAATAAATTGACGTTTCCATTCAAGCGCTATCACATCGCGTCAGTCTATCGGGCAGAGCGACCGCAACGCGGTAGATTCCGTGAATTTTGGCAATGTGACGCGGATATTATCGGTTCGAAGTCAATGATGGCCGACGCCGATGTCATCTCGATCTTTGTCGAGGGCCTGACCGCAGTGAACATCCCGCAAGCTGCCGTCCACATTAACCACCGCAAGCTGCTTGAAGCTGTCGCGGAGACTGCGGGAGTAGACGAAGCGCATGCGGTTGGCGTCTACCGGTCGATTGACAAGTTCGACAAGATCGGTGCCGATGGCGTCAAAGCGGAGCTGGTGCGAAGCGGTCTGGACGAGGCGACAGCGGACAAGGTGCTGGCCTTCACTCAAATGACAGGCGAACCGCTAGACCTGGTTGCTGAGTTGCGCGGACGCCTTGAAGACAACGCCAAGGGGCAGGCTGCTCTGGATGAGCTTGAGTCTTTGTTTGGATATCTTCAGGCGCTCGGGGTGAGTCAAGAGAACTACCGTCTAGACATGTCACTCGCGCGAGGCCTTGCCTATTACACGGGGCCGGTGTTCGAGGCGCGAACCCAGGCGCTCAGCGTTGGGTCACTCGGCGGGGCTGGCCGCTACGATGGGCTTGTCGGTCGTTTTTCCAAGCAGGATTTGCCAGCGACCGGCATTTCGTTCGGGCTCGAGCGCATCATCGAGGTGGTGCAAGAGTTTGGTCTACTCAAGGCGGATCGCACGATCAGCCAAGTGCTCGTGACGGTCTTCAACGAGGACCACGCCGGTGATTCATTGCGGTTGACGGGCGAGCTGCGGGCGGCAGGCATCAACACCGAGACCTATCTCGAACCTCGCCGCAATCTCGGACGGCAATTCCGCTATGCCGATCAAAAGGGCATCCCAGTCGTGCTGGTGATTGGGCCAGATGAGCTTGACCGCGGTGTGGTTGCGGTCAAGCCTCTGGGCGAGGGCGACCAGGTAGAGGTTCCTCGGGCTGAGATCACTGACTACTTGCGGAAAATGCTCGCGAACTAGGCACGCCCCGCTCGTTCAAGCACTTCGGCATAGACCTGTTCGAGGTCGAGCACGCGGGTTGTCCAGGAATTCTGGCACGCAACGCGCTCTCGCAACCGCTGCCCAGTATCCGAGCAGTCTGAGAGCGCTGACTCAATCGCCGCCGCGAGCGCGACTGGATCGTTCGGTTCTACATAAACCCCGTCTGGGCCGAGCATCGTGCGGTTCGCTGGATTGTCGATCGCGACGACCGGCAGACCAGCCGCCATATAGGTCAGAATCTTGCCGTTGCCTTCGGTCATCGAGAGCTTTGGTGCAACGGCTACGTCGCCTGTAGCAAGCAACGCCGGAGCGTCCTTGTAGAGGATCCGCCCAGGAAAGAGGACGTGGTGGTCAATGGGCATATTCTCGGCCATTTTAGAGTGCCGGCCCACGGCTGGGTAGCCAGCAACGATGAAGTAGACATCGGGCCGGCGAGCGAGGATATCTCGCGCAGCCTCGATGAGGAGTGGGGTACCTTGATAGGTCGCGAGTAAACCAAGGTAGACCACGACCGGTGCATCATCAGGGATGCCCAGCTCGCTGCGCATCATTGCCCTGTCGCGTTGCATTTGCGCGGCGTCGAAGCGATTGAGATCGACAGCATCAAGGATTGGCGTGACGCGATAGGGATCGTGACCACGCTTGAGGAGAAAGGCCTCGCCGGATCTGCTACTGGGAACGATGCGAGCTGGAAGGTTGTCGATGATCTTCTCAAGCCGGCGAAAGAAGCGGTGGCGGAGACCACCCGACCGGATGAAGCCATGATCGAGCATCTCCTCGGTCAGCGAACCCTGATAGTCAAAGATGACTGGAATACGCAGGACACGCCCGATAACGGATCCGATCAAGGCTCCCTCATGGAGGTGGGCGTGAATGAGGTCCGGCTTGAACTTGATGGCTTCTTGGAGCACTTTGCCAAAGAGCATGACGTCGAGGTAGAGCTTGTGCTTGGAGGAACCAACGACAACACGCTTGCGCCAGGGGATATCAACCGTGCGAGTGATATCGAGTCCCGGCATATCGTCACCGTTGTGATAGGTGCAGACACGTACCCGGTGGCCGTGCCCCTGGAGAGCGTGAATCTCTTCCAGAATGCGGACGTGACAACCGTAATCTGCAAAGAACGATGTTGGGGCGATCATAAGAATGCGATGCGGAATGCGTCTCCTCCTCAACTTCCGCGACGATTGTAACGTCCGAACGAACGGGTGAACTTGACGATCTGGCGCTTTGGGGGGATAGTGCTCGTTGAAAAGAAGATTGCGGAGCAACCATCCGTGAGTAGCACCGGAACGAGGTGAAGCCATCGAAGGCACGGCAAAGACAAAAGCGGAGCATACCCCGCTTCCGCTCGATATCGACCCTGAGTACAAGCGCGTCATGGTCGTCGTTGCGCACCCTGACGACGCGGAGTTTTCGTCGGCAGGAACAATCGGACGTTTTGTTGACGACGGTATTGAGGTCGTCGTTGTTGTTTGTACATCTGGCGATAAGGGAACTGACCGACGCGACATTGCATCGCCAGATCTGGCTGCATTGCGTGAGGGAGAGCAACTCGAAGCGAGCCGCCGGCTGGGAGTCAGCAAGACAGAGTTCCTGCGTGGTGGTGACGGTGAGCTGCAGCCGGACTTGAACTTGCGCGAGAAGATCGTGCGCATGATTCGCAAGCACCGGCCGGA
>CAYNTE010000036.1:6638-22266 GCA_964399615.1 uncultured Thermomicrobiales bacterium | reverse complement strand
CAGGATGACATTGGACGTGGGCGTGTGACGGGGACGTAGGCAGTCGTTGTCAGATCCCCGGAGAGATCCCTCGGCAAGCTTCGGGATGACCATCTGGGGTTGCGTTTCGATGCCTGCGATGTCAGCCTTCCCCGACTCCCGACTCCCGCCCCTCCCGTTCCCACCCGGCCCCCGGTTCCCGGGCACCGGTCCCCGATCCTCCCGACTCTCAGTACGCTATACTCACTTTGCGAGTGTACGTACACTGGTATGGAGTTGTTGGCTGTGAATTCCACGATTTCGGACGCACATCGCCGGTTTATTGACGAGGATCTGCACCTCTCGCCACGCTCTCGGCGAACCTATGACTCGGCGATTTCGAACTTCTTGCAACATGTCGAGCAGGATTACGGCATCGATCCCACCGAGGCAGAGGTGACGAGCCTGACCATCGAGCATGTCACCTCCTACGTGGCGGCCGAGATGCCGCGCGACTTGCGCACGCCCGAGGACATCTCACGGATGCGGACGCTGCAGACGCGGCTGGCGGCGGTGCGCAAGTGGTACGCCTATCTGGCGGCGTTCGATTTTCACCCGACGCTCTCGACAGACCGGCTGGCAACGCGAGTTAAGGCCATGATGCCGCGCTTCACGCCTCCACCGCCGGATGTTGTGCAGGATGATCTAGAGGCAATCATCGAGCTGGTGCGGACGGCGAAGCGCATCGACGACCCCAACAAGGATCTGCGCAGGCTGAAGATCAAGGCGATGCTCTTCTTCCTCTACCGTACCGGTGTGCGGGTCTCGGAGCTTTGTGCTTTGAGCAGGCGCGATATCGACCTGGCGCACGGGTCGGCATCGGTCTATCGGGCCAAAGGGGGGAAGAGCCGCACCGTGCTCTACGACGTTGAAACGGCTGAAGCCCTCCTGACATACTGGACGAAGCGTGGCGATGCCGGACGCGGAGTTGGTAATCTCCCGGCGTTCTCGGGGCGCGACCAGGTCGGCAAGCCTGGCAAGCACATTTCCCCGCGCACGGTCGAGCATATCGTCGCTCAGCTCTCGGAAGAGGCGGGTGTCGAATCCGTGGTGACGCCACACTCGTTCAGGCATGGACTGGCCACGGAGCTGGTGCGTCGGCGTGTCCGTGAATCGACGGTTCAGACGATTCTGGGTCACGCGTCGCCAGTCACGACGAGGATTTATGTCCATAAGACGGCGCAGGAAGTTGCAGACGAATATCAGGACGCCTTTGGGCCCTATCAAAAGCCTCCGGGCAGTTAGCCTGCTTGGCTGCCTGATCTTGCTGCTCGTTGCTTGTGCCGATCAGAGCGAGACGATCGAATTCCCAACCCCTACACCTCCACCGACGGTGACGCCGCAGCCAACGCGTGACCCTATCGGACCGACCCAGACCGCGCAGGCGTTGCTTCCGAAGTACGTCATCGAGCGGGTGACGCTGGCGACCAACGTCAGTGCCGATGGCGAGCCTCGTGAGGCCGTCACGATGGTGCCGCTGGATACGCGCAATATCTATCTCTCGGTGCTGCTTTCGGAGGTCGAACCGCCGTTGACGCTGCGAGCCTATTGGTTCGAGGGGAAGACGATTCTGGCGCAGAGCGAGCAGTTTGTCTCAACGATGGATGCGGATGAGCGCTGGGTCTCGCTCGGGTTCCAGTCGCAGAAGGATTTCGACCCTGCGCAGACCCACACGGTCGAATTGCGGATCAACGATCAGATCGTGAACACCTATACCTTCCGTGTGGGCGAGGGTGCGCTGGAGGATGTGATCGCCGAGGCGCACCTTGGCACCGGCATCGACGACGGCAGTCAGCTGATCAACGAAGGTGACGAGTTTACGCCGCAGGATGCCCAGATCGTGGCGCTCATCCGCATCTCGAACAAGGTAGATCCGAACGGCATGATCTTCAGCGCATTCCTGAAGAAGGATGATCAGGTAATCCAGCAACGCGCGCCATCGGCCGGACAGCCGACACTGCAGCCGACGCCTCAGCCGCAGGACCGGTTGGTGGTCTTCTCATTCGATCCTGATCCGGACCTTGAGCTGGGCGACTACACGATCGAGATCATGATCAACGGGGTGAGTGTCCAGAATCTCGACTTTGAGATCGTCGATACGCCGCGGCCCACCCCAACACCGAGTCCGACACCGACCTCGGAACCGCAGAACGTGCAAGTCTCGAATCTGATGGTTGCCGAGGATATCGATTCCGACACCCAGGAACCAATCGGTGGGCGGGTATCCTACTGGATCGGCGACCCCAATGAGCGCAAACAGTTCTATGTCGCAGTGGAGCTCCGGGATCTGACTGAGGATGACGTGGTCGAGATCGAGCAACTGCTCGACGGTGAGCACGTCAATACCTTGCGCTATCCATCGACAGACCTCGAATTTGGCTGGCTGGCGGTGCCGGTGAACATCTGGATGCCGGATGAGGATGCCGCGGCCAAGGATTACACCTTCGTGCTGAGCATCAATGGCGAAGAACTGGACTCCGAAACGCTGACCGTTGAGAGCGAGTAGCCGGACCACACGAAGCCAGAAGCGGCTCCAAAGTGGCACTTCCATCGCATCAGAGATTGCGCGAATATAGAGACCAGTTAGTGGGGAGCTCTCCAACCGCTGTGTGGAGAGTGTTGAGAATGGAGTATGCACGCGATGGATTCCACGATCCCGACGACAGATTCGATGATGTATCAGACGATGCACCAACAACCGGCCGTGGTGCGCCGACTGCTTGATGAGGGCTGGAGCCCAGCTGCACAGGCCGCTGAGATGCTCGTTGATGCAACGAGAGTGTTAGTTATCGGGATTGGAACGAGCTACCACGCCGCGCTGATGGGGTCGTGGTTCCTTCGTTCAGCTGGAGCAGATGCCCGGGCGATTCATTCGTACGACTTTGCGAACTATCCCCACAACTTCGCGATTGGTGAGGGCGATGCGGCCATCATCATGAGTCACAGCGGGGTCAAAACGTACTCGCAAATCGCGTTGGAACGCGCAAAGGAAGCGGGCGCAAGAGTGCTTTCGGTCGGGAGTCTGACGGCCGAACATCCTGGCTCTGAACTGATATTGCGGACGACCGAGAGAGAGAAGTCGGCTGCCTTCACCGCGTCACACATGGGCGCGATGGCAGTGATGGCGCAGGTTGCCACGGAGCTGGGTGAGCGCAACGGCACACCAGCTACTGAGGGATTCCGCGCTGCAATGGAAGCAATACCGGATCAGATTCAGTCCATGCTCGATCGTCAGTCCGAGGTCACCCCAGTGGCGCTGCGTGCTGCTGGACGTCGCAACTACGCGACCGGGGCCGGACCGAACGAGTTCTCGGCAATCGAGGCTGTGATCAAAGTTCGCGAAGCTGCCTATGGTTGGATCGATGCACTCGGGTTGGAGCAGTTCCTGCACGGCCCGATCGTCTCATTCAACGCGGGCGACGGCGCGATCGTGATCAATGTCTCCGGTGCAAGTGAGCAACGTGTCAACGAGGTGGCGGTCATGCTCGCGGGTGCTGGCGGCGATCTCTGGATCGTTGGCAAGCCCGTCAATGGTGTGGCTGACGCTCGAACCTTCGCAGTCCCAGAAACTGTGGAGGATCTCTCGCCGTTGCTTACTGTTGTGCCGATGCAGATGCTGGCCTACGAGATGGCGGCCGTCAAGGGTGTTCACCCGGATACGTTCCGCCGCGACCAGCCAAAGTGGAGCCAAGCAATGAGCCATCTCAAGCTATAGAGACCCGTCTCTCTCCTCCCCCAATAGCTTGCGCCCTTCCATCCCCATGGAGGGGCGTTATTCTGCTCTGATTTTGTGGTCGCACGTACAATGATGGGGAGGGACTTCATGAGCTGAAGGACGAACCATGCGAATACGAATTGACCGTGAGAAGTGCGTTTCAGCTGGCAACTGCGTCGTCACCGCGCCGACTGTATTCATCCTGGACGATGATGAGAAAGCGACACTCCTCGATCCTAACTCGGTCGATGAAGAGACGATACGGCTTGCTGCAGAGCTCTGCCCGACCGAGGCGATTGTTCTCGAAGATGACGAAGGCGAACAAATCTACCCATGACTGCCCGGATTTCTTCGCGACTCATCGGGAGATCGCGCGAGCTTGCTGATCTCGTCGAGGCACATGCGATAAGCAGCAGCGGCCAGCGTGCGGCGCTCTTCGTCAGTGGCGAGCCAGGCATCGGCAAGACACGCCTGCTGGAAGATTTTACGGCGCAGGCGAGGGATCGCGGCAGCTTGGTGTTGCGCGGCGGTTGCTATGAAGACGCCGCTAGCCTGGCGTTCGGTCCCTTCGTCGAGATCCTGCGCCAGCTCGCGCACCACCGCGAGGGCATGGATCCTGGGCCGACGCCTGACCTGGCTTCGGTGCTGCCGGCTTGCGAAGAACCCGTAGCTGAAACCGGTCAGACGCTGCCGGATCAGCTCGACCGCAACGAGCGGATGCGGCTCTTCGACCGGGTCGCCCGGCTCTTGCAGGATGCCGCGCGCGAGCAACCGTTGACACTGCTGCTCGATGATCTGCACTGGGCTGATGAGCCGAGCTCGTTGCTGCTGCGCTACGTCGTGCGCAGTCTGCCCAACGCCCCGATCCTGGTGGTCGGCGCATATCGAGACACTGATCTGGACGCCGACAGCCCGTTCGAGGGAGCGTTGCGAGATCTGCAGCGAGAGCGGCTGGCGCGAAGGATCAGCCTGCGCAGGCTCAATCGCGCCGAGACGGAGGGCGTCGTTGCGGCGCTGCTGGATGCCTCGCCGGCCGAAGTCGATCAAGGCGTGATCGATACCATCCAGCACGAGTCGGAGGGTGTGCCGTTCTTCATCGAAGAACTTGTATTGCATCTGCGAGAAATGGGCATGTTGGCGCAGGATCCGACCCGGCGCTGGCGCTTGGCCGGTGAAGCGCACGACACGATTCCCCAGAGTGTGCGCAGTGTCGTTGGCCACCGTTTGGGGCACCTGCCGCCGGATGCCCAGCAAGCACTAGCGGTTGGCGCGGTGATCGGCAAGGAATTCTCATTCGGGCTGCTGCTCGATGTGCTGCGCGAGCGCGGCTGGGAAGACGATGATGCTCTGCTGGAAGCGATCGACGTGGCCGTGGCGCGACGCCTGCTGGTCGAGCACCGGCCTGGGGCGGAGACGCGCTTCGGCTTTGCTCACGAGCAGATCCAGAGCGTTCTCTATCGCGGGATCAACCCGATCCGGCGGCGAGCATTTCACCAGCTCGTCGGCGAGGTTATCGAACGGCGTGCGCCAGATACGCGACGGCTGGCTCCCTGGCTGGCACGCCACTTCAGTCTCGGCGAAGATCTCTCGCGCGCGATTCACTATCTGATCGTGGCTGCTGAGGATGCGGCGCAGTTCCGGGCGTTCGAGCGGGCGATCCGCTACTACGACGATGCGCTGGAGATCTTCGATTTGTTGGGTCAGCGCAACAGCGAGCCATATTTCTCGGTGCTGCTGGCGCGCGACCCGCTGCACGAGAACGCATCGCTGGTCGAAGAACAGTCGGCTGGGATACAGGCGATGCTGGCGGCCGCCGAAGAGATGGATCGCGACGACTGGCGGCTGGAAGCGCACATCCGCGCGGCACGCTTCAATGTGCGAGGTGGCAACTTGGAGCTGGCCCGCGAGCACGGCGATCGGGCGATTCATCTGGCGGAGCCGATGGATGACCGGGCCAGGATGCGGGCGGCACTCTCTCGCTCGCAGGCGGCGATCGGCAGACTCCTCGGTGAACCATCCCGTCTCTACCGGCCAAACGATGACCTGATCGTCGCGGCGCAGCGACTGACTGCCGCGCGGGAGATTGCCGAGCGACAAGGCTGGCGCAACGCCGCAGGCTGGACAACTCAGGATCTGGGTGTGGTGCTCTGGGCGCTTGCGCCTTCAGACGACGCTGAGGCGCGGGCACGGGCGCGCAGCTTCTTCCTCGATGCCTTGGAGCAGTTTCGTGAGGCTGGCAATCGCAAGGGCGAGATCACAGCCTTGATTGCGCTAGCCTACCGGCGCCCGATCTCCGCCTCGAACCCCAGTGGACCATTGCAGGGGAGCTTCGTCGGATTTCTGGAAGAGATTCGCCGGCTGAGGAAGAACGAGCATTTGCTGAGCCGTGAATCTGACCGCCCGCGACTCGAAGCACTGACCCGGATGTCGATTCATACCTATGCGAGAACGCGTGGATGGTACGAGGTTGCGCTGGAGCGCGCGACTGAGGCGCTGGATTGGGCGAGCAGCAGTGGAGACTTGCGGGTCACCTTCCGCGCACGTCTCGGCCTGGCGGAGACAGAGCTGCGGATCGGCCGGCCAGCGAGAGCCTTCGACCACGCCAGCCGCGCATCGGCTGTGCTCGATGCCGCGATCGTGGCTGGAAGTTTGCCCGCAGCGTTGAAGGCGGAGTCGCTCGGCGCGTTGACGGCAGCCTATTTGGCGCTGGGCAATCCACAACGAGCGGTCACTATCGCCAGGCAGCGGCTGGAGATCGCTCGCCAGAACCAGCTCCGGCCACGGTTGGCGGAGGCCACAACAGGGCTTGCAGAGGCGTTGCTGGCGCTACCTGATGGCAGTGACGAAGCCCGAGAGATGGCACAGGAGGCGCTGAGCCTGACAGCGAATTTGCCTGGCTCGATCACCTGGGATATCCGCTCCTATCTGGTGCTCTGCGAAATCGCCTTGCGCTCGGACGATGCGAACTCGGCATTCGAGCACGCGGCGGCCGCCACCAGTCGCGTCGAGGCGCGCGAGACGTCGATCGTCTGGCTTGTGACCCAGGCGTTTCTGGCTCAGGGCCGAGCACTTGAGGCGCTGAATGATCTTAACTCCGCAAGGCCATGGTTTGAGCGCGCGTACGAACTCGTTGAGGAGATCGCCACACATTTCGCAAGCGATGAACTGCGTGAGACCTTCCTGAGGGACGGCACGGGAGTGGCGGCCGTGCGAGAGGCAGCCGCCCAGCATGGAATCAGCACGGTGCCGAACGAGCCAGCCCGGAGCAATTGCCGGCCGGGAGGGTTGACGCCGCGCGAGCTGGAGATTCTGGCGCTGGTGGCGGCGGGACGCACGAACCGTGAGATCAGCGATCAGCTCTTCATCAGTGACAAGACCGTGGCGCGACATCTCACCAACACCTTTGCCAAGATCAACGTCGAATCGCGCACCCAGGCCGCAGCCTGGGCGTTCCGCAACGGTCTGGCCTAGGGATTTTGATTGTCTGAGGATCCCGATCATTTAAACTTGGTAGCTGGCGAGACGTTCAAACTTGGACGGCCCGCCTTCTTCTTGCCGTCGAAGCCCGAGAGGGATGGAGATGCCGCGCCAATTACTCATCTGGCTGGCAGTGCGGTTCTTTCAGGAGCCTCCGGCTTGTCCGCGCGTTATAGATTTGATTTGCTCACTCACGCTGCACCGGCACACTCGCTTGAGAGACCGGAAAGCCATCTAACGGACGGAACCAGCCATAATGAACTATTCCCAAGCAGCGCGCAGGGTGTTAGGCCCAGCGCCAGTAGACCGGGTGTTGGCCCCATTCCGGCGCTTTACCGATACTGCGGCATCTGGCGGGATCGTGCTGATTGTAGCCACCGTCGTTGCTCTGGCCTGGGCTAATTCTCCCTGGAGCGATAGCTACAACGATCTGTGGGCGAGTGTGCTCGGTATACGACTGGGCGACTTCGAGCTGGAGATGGACCTGGCTCACTGGATCAACGATGGGCTGATGGTCATCTTCTTCCTGATCGTTGGGCTCGAGATCAAGCGGGAGATGCTGGCGGGGGAGCTTGCGTCGATGCGCCAAGCGCTCTTGCCGATCGTCGCTGCGACCGGCGGCGTTGTCGCGCCCGCTCTCATTTTCTTCGCCTTCAATGCGGGCCGCCCCGGCGTTGACGGCTGGGGTATCCCGGTGGCGACTGATATTGCCTTTGTGCTCGGAGTCCTGGCACTCCTGGGGGATCGCGTCCCGATTGGCTTAAAGGTCTTTCTTACGGCATTCGCCATCGTCGATGACATCATCGCTGTGCTGGTCATTGCGGTCTTCTATAGCGACGATCTTGCGATCTCTTACTTCGTTGCGGCTGGTGTCATCATCGCTGCGCTCGCAGTCGCCAACATCATCCAGATCCACCACCCGTTGATCTACATCCTTCTGGGCCTGGGGCTCTGGTATACCGTGTTCGAATCGGGCATTCATCCCACCCTGGCAGGCATCGTCCTGGCATTTACGATCCCGGCTCGTACCCGCGTGAATAGCCGTCAGTTCGTTGACCAGGCGCGCGAGAGTCTCGACAAGTTCGAGTCTGCCGGGTTGCCAGGTTCCAGCATCCTGACGACCTCGGAGCATCAGGCCGCTGTTGCCGAGCTGGAGGTGCTGGCCGAACATGCACAGTCACCTATCCAGCGGCTGGAGCACACCCTGCATCCGTGGGTGGCGTATGCCATTGTTCCGATCTTCGCGCTCGCCAATGCCGGGGTCTCGATCAGAGATAGTGGACTGGATGCGTTGACCGATCCGCTGGCGCTCGGGATTGTATTTGGTCTGGTTGTCGGTAAGCAGATCGGTATCACGCTCTTCACCTATCTGGTAGTGCGACTTGGTTTCGCAGATCTCCCGGAGCGTGTCGGGTGGCGAGAGGTCTGGGCGGTCAGTTGTCTGGCGGGTATCGGCTTTACGATGTCGCTCTTTATTACGAATCTGGCGCTAGGTGACGCGAGGCTGGTCAATTCCGCCAAGATCGGCATCTTGAGCGCATCACTCATAGCCGGAAGCTTGGGCTATCTGGTCCTGCGTCATGTGCTGGATCGCCGGGAAGAGGCGGAAGCAAGCTGATTGGTCACGGCCAGTGGTCGTTGCTGGGTAGTCGTGGATTCATCGGGGTTGCTGACGACGAAGGGGCAATCGCGGCAGGGGTGCGGGAAGACCGCCAGCGGATGGCGAAAGACATCGCTGAGTAGCTCCGCCTCGATGACCTGCCACGGTTCACCATCGGCAACCAGCCTCCCTCCCGCGAGCACCATGATGCGGTTGGCATAGGCCGCGGCGAGGTTGAGATCGTGAAGGATGGCGATAACAGCACCCCCAGATTGGGCGTGTTCTCGGGCGATATTGAGCACCAGCTCCTGGTGATGAATATCCAGCGCGGCAGTCGGCTCGTCCAGCAGCATCAGCGGTGTCTTCTGAGCCAGGACCCGAGCCAGCATCGTGCGGGATTGCTCGCCACCGGAGAGCGAGGGATAGCGACGCTCAGCGAAGCGCCCGGTGTCGGTGCGATTCATTGCCTCCCGGATGATCGCCTCGTCACGCTCGCTCTCTCCGTGGGGGTGCCGGCCCATCGCGACAACCTCATCGACCCGGAATGCGAACTGTAGGATCGATTGCTGGGGCAGCACGGCACGCAGCAGAGCCAGCTCCTGGGCGCGGTATTGATTGAGCGGCTGGGCGTTCAGCATGATCTCACCACTCGATGGTGTGAGATCGCCCGCTAGGATTTTCAACAGCGTCGACTTGCCAGCGCCGTTCGGGCCGACGACGGCGACGAGCTCCCCAGAGCGCGCCAGAACATCGACGGACTCTAGCAATCGATGCTCTCCAACCTGATAGCTGAGCGCCGTGCCTCGCAGCTCCATCTGGTTCATCCAGCGTCACCAGCCCATCCGGCGAGCCCGTGAGCGTCGCAGTAGCCAGAGGAAGAACGGGCCGCCGAGCATCGCGGTAACGACACCAAGCGGCAACTCAGCCGGCACTGCCACGGTTCGGGCCACGAAGTCAGCCATCAACAGGAGAATCGCCCCACCGAGTGCGCTGCTGGGCAAGAGCAGGCGGTGGTCAGGCCCGGCGATCAGGCGGATGAGATGGGGCACGACCAGGCCGATGAAGCCGATGATGCCCGCCATTGCGACGCCGGCACCGGTCATCAACGCTGCCAGACCGATCAGGATGAAGCGGGCGCGTTCGACGTTGACGCCGAGGTGGCGCGCCTCTGCCTCGCCAAGGACCATCAAATTCAAGGCTCGTGCCCAGCGCGGAGCCAGCACGACACCGATCAGGATGAATGGTGTCACGACTCTGACCGCCTCCCAGGTGGACCCGCCAAGGCTGCCGAGCGACCAGAAGACGATGCTGCGAAGCTGGTCGTCATCGGCCTGGAAGGTAAGAAAGCCCGTGGCTGCGCCGGCAATGGCATTGATGGCGATGCCCATCAAGATCAGTGATTCGACATCGGCGCGCCCGTCGCTCTGGGCAATCGAATAGACCACGAAGGTAGCGACCAGCGCGCCGATAAAGGCCGCGACAGGCAGCGACGCTGCTCCGAAGAGGCTGAACCCCAACACGATGGCAGCCACCGCGCCGAGGGATCCACCGCTCGAGACACCGATGAGCGCTGGCTCGGCAAGTGGATTGCGGAAGACCCCTTGCATCATCGCTCCAGAGAGCGCCAGGCCGGAGCCGACGGCAATGGCCATCATGACGCGTGGCAGCCGGATAGCCCACAGGACGGCATCTTGTTGTGTGCTGAAGTCGATGCCGAGATCAGCCCCCGCCCGGCTGGCAAGGATGCCTACGACTTGCAGAGGATCGATCTCGACAGCACCATAGCCGACATTGACGAGGACGGATGCGACCAGGAGCACACTCAGACCAGGGATCAGGATGCCAGCACGCTGTTTGCGTGCAGACAGGCGCGTGCCGTTAGTTCCAACTCGTGCAAGTGTCGCCATGTCCTAGCTGCCATCTCCGATCTCGGGGTGCATGGCATGGATCAGGTCGACCAGTGCCTGGCCTGTCCGCGGGCCATAACCCAGGAAATACCCGTCATCGAAGTCGACAACCTTGCCATTCTGCCCCGCCGGAGTCTGGGCAACGCCGGGGATCTCCATCAGTCCCTCGACACCGCCGACAGACTCCAGACCAGCCGTCAGCAGCACGAAAACATCCGGCTGGGCAGCCACGATCGCCTCGGCCGTGATCGGTTGGAAGCCATTGATGCCCGCTTCCGCCCCAGCGTTGATCGCACCAGCAGCGGCCAGCATCCCATCGGCTGTCGTGCCTGCTCCGCCGATCATCTGAGTCTGTGCGCCACGCACGTAGAGGAACATCGTGCGTGGCTGCGACTCGACACCCTCGACCAGCGCCTCGGCGGCCTCGATGTCGGTGTGTGCTTTGGCCGCTATCTCTGCACCCTTGTCACTGACGCCGAGGGCATCGGCGACCATCTGGATCTTCTCCGGAACGCGATCGACGTCCTTGATCTCCGGCAGGATGACGACGGCCACACCGGCACTGGCGATCTGCTCCAGCACCTCTGGCGGACCAGCGGTCTCGTCGCCAATGACCACTGTTGGTGAGAGCGCCAGGATGCCTTCGGCAGCCAGGGTTCGTTGGTAGCCGATCTTTGGTGCGGCCTCGGCCTCCGGCGGGTAAGTGGCTGAAGTATCGGTGGCAACGACATTGCCGCCCAGCCCAAGCACATAGACGATCTCGGCAATATCGCCATTCAGGGGAATGATCTTGCTGACGTCGGAGACGGTTACCTCGATGCCATTGACGTCGGTCACGGTCACCGGCAATTGTGGAGTGACCTCAGCGACTTCTGTACCCTCTTCGCCTGCTACAGGTGATGTAGCAGCTTCAGCCTCGGTCTTGGCAGCGGTTTCGGTGGCTTCCTCGGTCATCGTTGCAGTCGCGGGAGCTTCCGTCTCAGTCGCCTCCTCGGTTTCAGCAGCAGTCTCGTCTGCTTCCTCCGTGGCGGCCGCTGTCTCGCTCGGAGCACTGCCCGAAGCTTCTTCGGTTGCGGTCGCTGTTGCGGCGGTATCATCGCCATCATCGCCACCGCAGGCCGCGACAGTGCCGAGTACGAGAATCGTCAGCAGCGCGATTCGCGCCCATCTCATCATGCGCTTAACTCCAGTCTGCACAGCGCAGACCCGTTCGCTAGTCACGCTATACTGACCAATGAACAGGCGGCGCAACGTCCCGTAACAGGACGGCTATCCGGTGCGTCGTTCCCGCGGCGACCGGGTCGTATCGTTGTCTGTTCAACACCTGTCGGGGCTGACACTCAGGTCAGCCCCGCGTTTATCTATCCCTCAGCAGAGAGCAACGTGTGATCGGTCAGCACGAACGTGCGGACGTTGATGTCCTCATCGCGCGCCTGGCTGATCCGCCGCTCGACTGGCAGCTGGACCCCATCGACTTCGACAAACTTGTCGCGATAGACATCAGTGCCCGTCAATCGCCCCTCCTCCATGTCCCAGTAGTGGACAGAGAAGTGGGCTGGAAGCTGCCGGCCGTCCGGGAGCTCTTGACGCTCCTGAATCTGAATCGAGAAGCGCATCTTGCCCATACCGCGATTCACCTGGCTGATACCCGCGTCATCGACGCGATACCACGAGCCGAAGCGGTCATCATGCACCGTCACCGTGCGGCCGAGCGGGTGGTCCGCATCATCGCCGAACGAGAGCGTGTGCCTGCCATCGGCCTCCTCGTAGGGCAGATGCCAGCGATGGCCCGCGATCGAGCTGATCTCACGCTGGAGCCAGCTCTTGCCGTCTTCGCTCAGGTCGATATCCAGTTCGACATCCTGAGGCGAGCGGATCGCCATCATGCCGCTTGCCTGCTGGCCATCGAACAACACCTGCACCTTGGCGCTGAATCCAGCAAAGTCCGGCGGAAAGCGGTACCCTGCGTCATGCGCCCTGCGCATAGCCTCGTGGGCAGCCAGGTCGTTGAGCTGCGTTGCAGCAGTCATAGTCCCCTCCCATCAATCTCCTAATTCCGACTCAACAACTCGGGATTAGATTAACGAGAGGTAAACGGCTTGTCAAGCAGTGAGCGCCACGCAGAGATCGACCCCCAAGATCTTTCGCTGCGTCAGCTGGTGAGCTGGTTAGCGACTCCTGCTCGCTGTGGCATCTTCCTGAGTGCTCATGATCTGGCCCGCATCGGTCGAGAAATTGGAGCCGGGATCGCACCGTTCAGCCGCCAAGCTGCCATCCAGCAATTGATCAGTGCTGCATCGCTCGATGACACCGTCGACGAACTCTTCACCCACATCCACGCCGAGTTCGAGCACCACCTCGCCCGCTACCGATCCCTCAACACCCCCACCATGACTCCCTGGATCACCCTCGCCGAGCAAGGCCTCGCAACATGGAGCCAGATCGAAGAGGCGTGGCGGGATTACAGTTTGGACCTCGAAGGTTAGCTCTCGCTCGTTGCACGCTCATGCTGGTAGATGCCGGAGTAGCCGGTGGCGGTGGCGGTGGCGAGGGGATGGAAGACGAGCTGGCAGATGCGGGCATCGCGTTCGAGCTGGAAGCCTGCAGGATGGTAGACGACCATCAGCGAGACGCCCTGGCCGGAGTAGCCCGCGTCCCATACTGCTGTGTGCAGCGCAACGCCGGAGCGTAGCAGACTCGATCGTGGTCTGGCATAGGCCATCAACCAGGTTGGCAGGTTGACGACTTCGTTGAAGCGCACCTGGTAGGCGCCGGGAGGAAGCAGCAGCCGGTCATCGCCGTCGAACGGCAGGTCCTCCGTCTCGGGGAGCACGCGGTCGGCGTTGGAGCGAGCGAGCAAGCCGGGGCCGCGAAAGCGTGAGACACGTTCCAGAGTTATGTCGACGCCATTGGGCTGGATCTGCACCTCAGGGTCTGGCATGCGCTCCAGCAACGGCGGATCTTGCCGCATCAGCTCCTCGATCACCTCACGTGAGAGCACGCCTTGCGATGGCTCGGACATCCCGCATCCTTTCCGACCCTCTGATCGAATCAACCGCCAATTCCCACTGTACGTACACCTTACGGGTCTAACACCGGCACGTCAAGTAGAGCGCCACAGTCCTGTGCCGCCTAGTATCCTCATGCTGGTGTCAGGGGGGCGGAGATATTTGGCGCGTTTCGCAGGAGGACATCGTCGCATGGCGGATCAGGTTGGACGGAATCCACGCTTCTATCAGGCTTCGACGGATGAGATCCGGGCTGGGGAGACGACCGATGTCTACTTCCGCCGCACGGTCAAGATCATCGAGGAAGCGGACCTCGACCGGCAGGTGAGAGCGGAGTTTTCGGTCAAGAGTCTGCCTGGTGGTCTGCCTTGGGCGATCTTCGCCGGGATGGAAGAAGTCTACGCCCTGCTGGATGGCATCGATCTGGACATTCGCGGAATTCCCGAGGGCACACTCATCCGCCCCTATGCTCCGATCTTCGAGATCAGTGGTTCCTACCTCTCATTCGCAGTGCTGGAGACCGCCATCCTGGGCCTGATCTGCCAGGCATCGGGTGTTGCGACCAAGGCGGCGCGGATTCGGCACCTTGCTGGCGATCACATCCTGGCCAGCTTCGGTGCACGGCGGATGCATCCCTCGGTGGCGCCGGTAATCGAGCGCTCGGCCTATATCGGTGGTTGCGATGGGGTGAGCGTCGTGAAGGCGGCCGATCTGTTGGGTCAGGACCCGACCGGCACGACGCCGCATGCCTTGATGCTTTTGGTCGGCGACACTGTCGAGGCCATGCGACTCTTCGACAAGATCATTGAGCCGGAAGCGAACCGTATCGCGCTGGTCGACACATTCCTCGATGAGAAGTTTGAGGCGGTTCGGGTGGCGGAAGCGCTCGGAGATCACCTCTTTGGTGTCCGGCTCGACACACCAAGCTCTCGACGTGGTGATTTCGTGCGCATTGTCGAGGAAGTGCGCTGGGAGCTGGATTTGCGCGGCTATGAGCACGTCCAGATCTTCGTCAGTGGCGGGCTGGACGAGGTCGCCGTTGATCGACTGCGTCCGGTGGTCGATGGCTTCGGCGTTGGCACGAGTATCGCTAACGCACGCACGATCGACTTTGGTATGGATATCGTCGAAATCGAGGGCAAGCCAGCGGCCAAGCGTGGCAAGCAGAGCGGCGCCAAGCAGCTCTGGCGCGACCCGGCGACATTGACCGATATCGTCCTTCCTTTAGGTCGCCAGCCAGCGGAAGAGGGTCGTGCAGCGATGATGCAGCCGCTGGTCGAAGGCGGCAGGTTGCTGCACCCGCTGCCTGAGGCGGACGAGATTCGGGAGCGTGTGCTGGAGCAATTGCGAATTGCTGGCCCGGAGATCGAGCCGCGCGATTAGGCGGCGAGATATTGACGGTCTTTCGCGAGCCTGCCAAGATCACACAAGGCATTGCAATTTGCGGGCACGGTATTGAGGGGAAGGAAGCGCCGGTGGCTAGCCAAGCGCAGGGAGAGAACCGTATTGTTGATCATCCAATCCTGGGCGCTGCGCCCGAGCGGGAGGTCGTCACGCTGACCTTCGATGGGCAAGAGATCGCTGCTTATGCCGGGGAGCCAGTTGCTGCGGCACTGCTGGCCCATGGAATCCGCGCGTTCCGCACCATGCCCGAGAATGGCGAGCCGCGTGGACTCTTCAGCGGTGTTGGTCGCTCGGCCGACGAGCTGCTGATGGCCAACGACGAGGTCAATGTTCCCGCCGCGATCACTGCTGTCCAGCCTGGGATGCGCATCGAGACGCAGCGGGGGCTCGGGGAGTGGCGGGCAACACAGGGTGAGTGATCATGCCCGCTTGAGTTTGGCGAGATTGCTGGGGGATGGGAGACCATGAGCATGCAGCAGACAGATCTGATTGTGATCGG
>CAYNTE010000036.1:0-6538 GCA_964399615.1 uncultured Thermomicrobiales bacterium | reverse complement strand
GCTCGCGCAGCACGCATTTTCATGCACCAGCATCGCGTGCTACCCGGCAAGCGGTGGGTGATCGTCGGCGCAGGCGAAAATGCAGACAGACTGGCCGAGGCGATCGAGCTGGCTGGGGCCGAGGTGGTCGGTAGATCGAGCAATCCTGGCGAAGTCGTCGCCAGTGGCAATGGCGCGGTTGAGCAGGTGGAGATCGCGGGCAACGCGGTCGATGCCGATACCGTCGTGCTGGCGCTCGGCGAGCTGCCCGATCCCGAGCTCGCGCGGCATGCTCTGGCGGAGATCACCTTCGACGAGCAGTCCGGAGGCTTCGTACCGGTTCGAGATGAGACGCTGCAGACCACGGCAGCCGGGATCTACGCAATCGGACAATCAGCCGGATTGATCTCGCCTGCAGCTGCGATCGCCGAGGGCCAGATGGCTGCCTACGCTGCGCTGAATAATGCCGAGGCTTACGCCAGTGCCAAGGCTACGCTCGCTTCATTGAGCGCCAGCAACGGCGCGGCTGCGAAATCTGAGTTCACGCTCGATCCGGCCGGCATTCCCGACGATGTACTCGTCGACCGCGAGGAGAACATCACCGCCGGACAGGTGCGCCAGGCGATCAGCGAGAGTGCGATCACCGTGGACGATGTCAAGCGGCGGACCCGCGCCGGGATGGGCGTCTCCCAAGGTCGCGATACTGAGTACATCGTGGCGCGCATGATCCACGCTCAGGCTGGTATCCCGCTCAACCAACTGCGGCCGATGACCGCCCGACCACCTGCCAGACTCATCTCACTCCAGGCGATGGCCAGTCTGGCGACACGGACGGACTAATCCAGCCCCATCGTCATTGAATTTGATGGTATGTGGCGGCACACTCTGTGTCAGAGGTGCCGCTTCAACATCTTGATCCTTCATTGCGAGTTTTCGCGTAAACATGCGGTATCTGCTGCGTGGCATATGACCAGCCCATGCACTGAAATTGACACGGTGATGGCCGGCTGCTATTCTCCTCTTCAATTGGTTTTGAATGTTCAAGAGTATTGGTAGACCAGTTTAGTGACCGAAGTCCGAGACACATTTGAACCCGCTGATATCTACAACATCGATACGCTCGAGAAGCTGCAGGTCATCTCCAACCCGTTGCGGATGAAGATCCTCGAAAGTGTGATACCGAAGGCACGCACGATCAAGGAGATCGGCGATCTGCTGGGTATGCAGTCGAACACACGCTATTACCACATGTCGGAGCTGACCGAGGCGGGTATGGCGCGGGTGGTCCATTCTGAATTAGTATCGGGCATTCAACAGAAGTGGTACCGAGCATCGGCCCGGTATTTTCGGTTAGAGCCACACTTGTTGTATACCAATGACGCACGGGGAACCGATGACCCGGCCGGTGCATTTCTCATCGCGGCGATTGAGCGAACATTGAATGAGTTTAAGACCTCGCTCGACCATGGATTGATCGATAGATCGGGAGAATCCATGATCGTGACTCGCCGCACGATTCGCGCCACGCCTGAGCAAGCCATGGAGTTCAAAGCGCGACTCCGTCAACTTGAAGAGGATTTTTCCGCCGCGCAGGATAGTGAAGGGACATTGCGACTGGAACTTGGGATTGCACTCTTTCCTGGCGCTGAACGCGACGACTAGGTCGACAGCGTATACACGGTAGAAGAAGTGGTTCAAGCGTAAAGCGGTTTGGCTTCGCGAGAGCGAGAGGGGAAAGTCACAGGATGACAGAATTAGAACAGAAGCTACTCAACACGGTGATCTCTCGACGTACAGGGCTCCGGATGGGCATGCTCGCCATTGCCGGCACAGCGACCTCGATGCTGCTGGCTGCCTGCGGTGGCGACGACGATGATGACGATAGCGGCGACGCAACCGAAGCCGCCGGCGGTTCGGACGAGACGGCCACTGAAGCCGATTCTGACGCAACTGAAGCGACTGATGAGACCGAAACCGAGGAAACCGAAGAGTCGACCGAAGCTGCCGGCACTGAAGAAGAAGCTACTGAGGAAGAGACCGAGGCTGGCGATCAGGAGACTGGTGGTGAGGGCGGCGAAGTTGACCGCTCGGCCGTCGGCGGACAGTTGATTCTGGGCCGCTCTGGCGACTCCGACTCGCTCGACCCGAAGTTCACCAATGCTTCGATCTCCTGGGAAGTCTTCTCGAACATCTACGACCCGCTGCTGGCACGCGATGCCGATCTGCAGTACGAGCCACTGGTAGCCGAGAGCTTCGAGGCCTCGGAAGATGGCCTGACCTATACCTTCAAGGTGCGCGATGGGCTGAAGTTCCACGACGGAACGCCGGTCAATGCTGAGGCGGTCGCCTTCACCTTCAACCGCATCCTCGATCCCGATGCCCCTGGCCCAACAGTCAGCTGGCTTGGTCCACTCGAAAGTGTCGAGGCGGTTGATGAGCTGACAGCCCAGTTCAATCTGGAATCGCCGTTCTCGCCGCTGCTCGGTAATGCCGCAGCGTCGGCATACTACGGCATCGTCTCCCCGACGGCTGTCGACGAGCTGGGTGATGATTTCGGTAAGCAGCCCGTTGGCTCTGGTCCATTCAAGTTCAAGGAGTGGGTCTCGGGCGAGACGATCACGCTGGAGCGCTACGACGACTATGTCAACTATCGCTCTATCAACAGCAACAAGGGCGCGGCCTACCTCGAGGGTCTGGTCTTCCGCAATATTCCCGAAGAGCAGACGCAGGTCGCGGCGCTTCAGACTGGTGAGATCAACCTGGTCGCCTTGCCTCCACAGCAAGTCGAAGACTTCAAGGCAGACGATAACTACAATGTGCTGATCTCCGACTCGTCGACGAGTATCTCCTTCCTCGAATTCTCGATGGATGACAGCAGCGGCAAGCTGGATTTCGTCGCGCCGGTTAACGACATCGCCGTCCGCAAGGCCATGGCCTATGCGATCGATGCACAGACGATCATCGACCGCGTCCTCTTCGGCCTGGCTGTTCGCAACTTCGGTCTGCAGCCGACTGGTAACCTCGGCTACACGCCAGATATCGAGGAATTCGGCTATCACTACGATCCAGACCAGGCAAAGAGCGTGCTCGAGGAAGCTGGCTGGGTCGAGGGTGATGGTGGCATTCGCGAGAAGGATGGAACGCCACTCCACGTCGTCTTCTGGACCTGGAGCGATACGACACAGCAGCGTGTGGCTGAAGTGATTCAGGCGCAGCTGGCAGAGGTTGGCATCGATGCCAAGCTGGAAGTGATGGAAGTGGCCACGCTGCTCGCTCGCCTCACCGACGACAACCAGTCGCAGATCGACCTCATGGGTTGGGGCTGGTCGGAGGCTGACCTGCTCTACATGATGACGAGTGGTGAGAGCCAGTTCGGTCTTTACCAGGAGTACAGCCCAGAGTATAAGGAAGAAGTGACCGCAGCTCGCGAGACATCCGATCTGGATGAGCGTGCCGCGCACTACTTCGAGGCGATGAAGATCGCACTCGCCGACGTGGCTGCAGTTCCGCTCTGGAGTGCTGTCAGCGCTTGGGGCTCGCGCGCAGAACTCAAGGGTCTGTTCCTCGACCCGAAGGGCTACCGCAACTACCTCGACACCTACATCGAGCTCTAATCGAAATGTGTACCGCCCGGGCAGCTGCCTGTCCGGGCGGACCTAGACGAGGAGAGCAGGATGCTCAATTACATCCTGAAACGGATAGTCGGCGCGATACCAGTCCTCTTCGGTGTCTCGATCATCGTCTTCTCGCTGGCGCGTCTGGTGCCTGGCGACCCGATCGATGTCATGTTTGCGAATCAAGCCCCGCCGACTCCCGAGCAGAAGGCGCTGCTTCGTAAGGAGATGGGACTCGACAAGCCGGTCTACATCCAGTACTTTCACTTCATCGGCAATCTCGCTAAAGGCGACATGGGCAAGTCATATCGAACCCAGCGCCCAGTCTCTGAAATGATTCAGGGCCGGGTCCCGAATACGATCAAGCTGACGTTTGCGAGCCTCGCCATCGCTGCGGTGATCGGTGTTGGCGCTGGCATCGTCGCGGCCGTCTTCAAAGATACCTGGGTTGACTTCCTGAGCATGGTCATTGCGATCATCGGGGTTTCGATACCGGGATTCTGGCTCGGACTCATGGCTATGATGCTCTTCTCTGTCAGGTTAGGATGGTTCCCCGTTGCGGGGGCAGAGGGCTGGCGGCATCTGATCATGCCGGCTGCCACCCTCGGGGTTCTGGCCTCGGCCATTCTGGCCCGTATGACCCGCTCGAGCATGCTTGAAGAGCTGAACCAGGACTTCGTGCGAACTGCGCGTTCCAAGGGCCTGAAGGAGCGGGTCGTGGTCTATCGCCACGCGCTGCGTAACGCCCTGATCCCGATTGTGACGATCCTGGGTCTCCAGATCGGTGGTCTGCTGAGTGGCGCCATCATCATCGAGTCGGTCTTCGCCTATCCCGGGATCGGCATGCTGGCTGTTCAGGCGCTCAACACACGGGACTTCCCATTGATCCAGGGATTGGTGCTTCTGATCGCCGTCATCTATGTGCTTGTCAATCTCATCGTTGACCTGATCTATGGCATGCTCGATCCCCGTGTGAGGTACAGCTAATGCAACGCCAGGAACGTGCCGAGAGCACGAATACAGACGTGTCTGCAGTGAGCCGGAGCGACAACGAGATCGCCAAGCTACCCGAGCGAGCCTCTCGCAGCCAGCGCCAGCTCTTCTTCCGGCGGCTCCGCAATTCCAAGCAGGCCGTGGTCGGCTTGGTGATCATCTCGCTGTTGATCCTGATCGCGATCTTCGCGCCAATCATCTCGCCCTACGATCCTGAGAAGCAGTCGTTGATCGATCAGTTCATCCCACCCAGCAGAGAGCACGTGATGGGCACCGATTCGTTTGGACGCGATATCTGGAGCCGTATTGCCTTCGGTGCGCGCATTTCGCTCCAGGTTGGTGTGATCGCGGTCGGCATTGCCATGGTTGTGGGCACCTTCATCGGGCTGCTCGCTGGCTACTACGGCGGCTGGTTCGACATGGTCAGCCAGCGCATCATCGACATCATGCTGGCCTTCCCCGGCCTGCTGCTTGCCCTGGCCATCATCGCCGTGCTTGGCTCTAGTATCCAGAACGTGATGATCGCCGTCGGTATCGGATCGATTCCGTCCTACGCACGGCTCGTACGTGCCCAGGTCCTATCGGTAAAGCAGCGGGAGTATGTTGAGGCAGCCCGCGCAAGTGGGGCGAGAGATTACCGGTTGATCGGCATTCACATCTTCCCGAATGTGATCTCATCACTGATCGTGCTGGGGTCGCTGGGCATTGCCGGGGCAATTCTCTCAGCTGCTGCCCTCTCATTCATCGGCCTCGGTGCGCAACCGCCGACGCCGGAGTGGGGTGCGATGCTCAGCCAGGGACGTGGGTTCCTCCGCCAATACTGGTGGATCACCACCTTCCCGGGCGTCTTCATCGCTGTCACGGTGCTTGGCTTTAACTTGCTCGGCGATGGCCTGCGCGATGCCTTCGATCCGCAGGGACAGAGCAATACCTAATGCGAATTTCGGGATAGTTTCTGATTCTGATTGATGCGGCGCGTGGCGAAAGCGCGCCGCATCGCTATCTATAATGAAGAAAGGGAGTGGACCAGTGGCTGAGTCGAACGAGATGATCGACACGACCGCCTATGACGATCTCAAGGGTGTCACCGAGGCGCTGATGGAGCGCTGGCTGGTGCCGGGTGTGACGGTGGGCATTTTGAAGGATGGCGAGGTCTCGCTGCACGCCTTTGGCGTGGCTAGCATCGAGACAGACCAGCCGATCCGCGAAGACTCGCTCCTCCAGATCGGCTCGATCAGCAAGGTCTTCACGGCCACGCTCATCATGCAGCTCGTAGAAGAAGGCAAACTGGATCTCGATACACCGGTCGCCACCTACCTGCCTGATCTCGAGCTGCAGGACGAGGAAGCGCTGAAGACGATCAATATGCGCCATCTGCTGACCCACACCAGCGGGATCTTCGGTGACTACTTCGATGATTTCGGTAACGGTGATGATGCCTTGAGCAAGGCCATCGACCAGTATGGAACGCTGCGTCAGGTCTACAAGCCTGGCGAGCTGTGGAGCTATTGCAACAGTGGCTTCAACCTGGCTGGCCGGGTCATCGAGAAGCTGCTGGAGATGCCATTTGAGCAGGCGATCAAGGAGCGCATCTTCCAGCCGTTGGGCATGGACCACTCGACCTTCTTCGCCCATGAGGCGATCACCTTCCCGGTCGCGGTTGGACACATCGAGACCGAGCCTGGGAAAGATGAGATGCAGGTCTGCCGCAACTATGCCCTGCCACGCGCCGTCAATCCGGCCGGTGGGATCATCTCCAACGTCGAGGATCTGCTGAAGTTCGCCGCGATGCACCTCAATGGTGGCAAGGCCGGCGACGAGCAGATCATCAAGCCCGAGACGGTCAGCGCGATGCAAGAGGTGCAGACTGAGGCGGCGAATTTTGCTGACGAGTGGTGCATCGGGTGGGACCTGCGCACCGCCAGCAACGGCGCCAAGGTCATCGGCCACGG
>CAYNTE010000035.1:0-22340 GCA_964399615.1 uncultured Thermomicrobiales bacterium | reverse complement strand
CACGGAAGCGTTGCACGGCTTCAACAGGGATGTCATCGAGCTTGCCGTGCGCACCGGTCCAGAGCGCCACAACCTGGTCCTCGACTGGCAGCGGATTGTATTGCGGCTGCTTCAGCATCTCCGTCATGCGGGCACCACGCTCCAGCTGACGTCGTGTCGCCGGATCGAGGTCCTCGGTACCGAACTGAGCAAATGCCGCCAGCGAGCGATACTGGGCCAAGTCGAGTCGCAACTGACCTGCTACCTGACGCATCGCCCGAATCTGCGCATCACCACCAACGCGGGAGACTGATAGACCTGCGTTGATCGCGGGCCGGATACCAGCGTAGAAGAGGTCAGACTCCAGGAAGATCTGGCCGTCGGTGATCGAAATAACGTTCGTCGGAATGTAAGCCGAAACGTCGTTCGCCTGCGTCTCGATGATCGGCAAGGCTGTCAGTGAGCCGCCCCCACGATCTTCCGAAAGGCGAGCCGCGCGCTCCAGCAGACGGGAGTGCAGATAGAAGACGTCGCCCGGGTAGGCTTCACGTCCCGGCGGGCGGCGCATCAGCAGTGAGACCTGGCGATAGGCCCAGGCGTGCTTGGAGAGGTCGTCATAGACGATTAGGGCGTCGCCGCCGTTCTCCATGATCTCCTCGCCCATAGCGCAGCCTGCGTATGGAGCGATGTACTGCATCGGAGCCGGATCAGACGCCGTCGCGGCCACCACGATGGTGTGATCCATCGCGCCGTATTGCTCCAGCGTATTAACCAGCTGGGCAACCTGCGCACGCTTCTGGCCGACTGCGACATAGATGCAGATGACACCGGTATCGCGCTGGTTGATGATCGCGTCGATCGCCAGGGCAGTCTTACCGGTTTGGCGGTCGCCGATGATCAACTGACGCTGGCCCCGGCCGATAGCCGTAAGGGCGTCGATCGAAAGCAGACCAGTCTGCAGGGCTGTATCGACGTTGGCGCGTTCAATTACACCAGGAGCGATGCGCTCAATCGGGCGCACCTTGTCCGTCTGAATCGCGCCCTTGCCATCGATCGGGTTGCCGAGCGCATCAACGACACGGCCTTGGAGCGCCTCGCCGACTGGTACCTCAGCGATACGACCGGTGGTGCGAACCTCGTCACCTTCCTCGATCTCGACATAGTCGCCGAGGATGATGATGCCGACCGAATCCTCTTGCAGGTTAAAGGCCATGCCGATGACGCCATTTTCGAACTCGACCAGCTCGTTGGCGCGCACATCGCTCAGGCCATAGACGTTGGCGATACCATCACCAACCTCGATAACGTTGCCGACGTTTGACATCGTGACGCCGGCGTCGAAGTCCTTGATCTGTGTCTTGAGAATGTCGCGAATCTCTGTCGCTCGTATCGACATCGGATCCTCCACTTGTTGTCCGGTCCGTCAACCGGCTCTTCGTCGCCGACTATCGCTAGCGCTGCGTCAGCGCCGCACGCAAATTTCGCAATTGAGATCGCACGCTGCCGTCGACCAGCTGATCGCCGACACGCGCGACAAATCCCCCGATAATGTCTGGATCAACCTTCGGCCGCACTTCGACCTGACGACCGACCAGATGCTGCAAGCCTGCAGCTACACGCTGCATCTCTTCATCACTCAGATCGATAGCTGTGGTTACATCGGCTACAGCAACTCCGCTCGCTTCGAGCATCATGTCCTGATAGATCGAAGCGATCAGCGGAAGCGCATCAAAACGACGCCGGTGGATAAGGAGGCGAGCCAGGTTCAACACCTGCTCTTCACCCTCACCACTAATCAGCGCTCGCATGGCCGCGTTCTTGTCTGCATCTGGAACGTTGGGACTATTGAAGAAGCGGCTGGCTGTCTCGTCGGTAGCGATTTCAACCAACCTGTTCAGGCTGGCGAGCCATTCGTCGAGCTTGTCCTCTTCGCGTGCTAGATCGAAGATCGCCTCGGCGTAACGTTTGGCGGCGGCTTGTGAAGCCATGCTTCGTCCTCTCCCCCAGTCGCCTCGGCGCTAGTTCAACGACGGATCGGCGCGACGGTCAGCTTCGGCGAGCGTCTCCTCGATGAGCCGGCTTTGAGCGGCTGGGTCGAGGTTGCTGCGCACGATGCGACTCGCCGCTTCGACGGCCAAGTTCGCCACTTCTTGACGAAGTTCAGAGCGAGCTTGTGCTGTCTCAGACGCGATCACGTCTCTCGCCTTTTCAATCATCTCATCAGCTTGTCGTTGGGCTTGTTCATGAGACCGGGCCACGTTCTGCTCAGATTGCTCCCGTGCCGAAGCCAGGATCTGCTGCGCCTCGCGACGCGCTTCGACCAGAATCTCTTCATTTCGCGCCTCAGCCTCTGCCATCTCCTTGCGCACCCGCTCGGCTTCTTCGAGGCTCTCACGGATGGTGGATTGGCGGTTATCGAGCATGCGAACGATGGGTCCCAGCGCAAAGCGCCAGAAGAGATAGATGAACAGGATGAATGCAACCATCTGAACGATGAGATTGCCGAGATTTATGCCAAGATCACCCATTGGTTGTGGCCTGTCCCTTCCGGTTCGTCGCTGCCAATCACCCGCCAACGCTGATTACAGCGGCGGCGCGTTAGGATCGTGGGAGGGCGCTCAGCGCCCCCCGACGAAACAGCATTGATCGAATCCTCTGATTCGCCGCTTACGCTGCGAAGATCAGAATGATCGCGATAACGAACGCGTAAATTGCGACGGCCTCAGCGAGCGCGGCACCGATGATGAGCGTTGTTCGAACAGCGCCCTCAGCCTCTGGATTGCGGCCCAGGGCTTCCATCGCACCTCGCACAGCCAAACCAATTCCGAGACCGGGACCGAAGGCCCCAAGTCCGATCGCCATGCCAGCGGCAAACAACTTTACGGCTTCTGGGTCTGTAATACCCCCGAACACCCGATTCTCCTCCTCGCGGTTCTGCTCCGCAGCTATGCGGGGTCAACCCGCCCTCATGTTCTCGGGGATTACTCACAAGAGCAATCCGTTCGAACCTACGTTAAGTCGCTCACACCCTAGTGAGCGTGTTCCCCATCCTCGAGCTTGTGGCCACCAGCTGTCGCCAGCGCCAGGTAGATCAAGCTCAGCAGGGCAAAGACGAGTGCCTGGACAAAGCCCAACAGCACTTCCAGGAACAGGAAGATCGTGGTCAGTGGCGAGAGCACCAGGAATGTTGCTGCGCCAAAGGCCAGCATCACGGTAATCAGCACCTCGCCAGCGAAGATGTTGCCAAAGAGACGGAAGGCCAGCGAAACAATACGCGCCGTCTCTTGAATGACTTCCAGCGGGAAGATCCACCACGGATCCGCCATATGCTTGATTCGGCCAACCACACCATGCGCCATAATGCCGGCGATCTGCACGATGATGACGACCAGGAATGACATCGCCAGCGTCATATTCAAATCGGCGCTTGGAGAGCGGAAAAATGGAACCAGGACTTCCTCTTCCTCGACCGCTTCAGTGTCTTGATAAAGTGCGATCTCAGACGAGGCAACGTTGGCGTGTTCTTCAGTGACAGCGTGGGTCTCGTTGATGCCAACCGTCCCGACACCCGGCAACAGACCGGCATAATTCCCGACCAAAATAAAGATGAAGAGCCCACCGATCAAGGGGAAGATGCGCCGGCCGACGTTCTTGCCTGCCGCGCTCTCGACCAGATCGAGCATGAACTCGATGAGCATCTCAAAAATGGATTGTCCGTGAGTAGGAACCATCGTCGCTT
This sequence comes from uncultured Thermomicrobiales bacterium, assembly GCA_964399615.1. Taxonomy (GTDB): domain Bacteria; phylum Chloroflexota; class Chloroflexia; order Thermomicrobiales; family CFX8; genus CAYNTE01. The sequence continues at coordinate 18,622 of CAYNTE010000035.1, read as the reverse complement.
TGCGAGCGACCAGATGACCGACGATGATAAGCCCGGCCATCACTAGTAGCATGGTTAATAAAGAGTTTGTAATGTGGACGGGGCCGATACTAAACAGCGTCTCTGCCTTGATCGAGACGTGAAGATCCATGCCCTCTCCTCGACCTCTTCCCGGCGCTCACTCACCCTCTTCAGGGTGCTTAAGCTTGACCATCCCCTTGTCGGATCTTCCCAACATTGCCAGCTCATAGAGCGAGTAGCCTGCTGAGATTAGTCCGAGCGCGACACCAATCAACACCCCAAATGGATCGGTACCGAGCCAGCGATCCACGAACACACCACCACCGATAAACACCACGATACTGACGGCAACCGAACAACCTATTCCTGACGCTGCCCCGATGGCTTGCCAGTCACGTTGTGTCTCGTTGTCGTGCGCATCCTTCACAGGATCACCCGCACTCGATACTCTGTGCAGTATATCACAATCATTTCGGTGTCTAGCTATCGCCACCACTCATTTTTGCTCGAAAACCCTGGTAGATCGGCACTTCATCACGAAGATCCTGAGCCGCACGACGGTCGGCTTTTGCTCCAACGATCGTCGGCAGTGGCCATTGATCACCCTCTCGCAAGGTCTGCCCCGCCGCCTCGACGAACGCCTTGAAGAGTGGGTGCGCCCGATTTGGCCGGGACTTGAATTCAGGATGATACTGCACACCGACGAACCAGGGATGATCGACGAACTCCATAATCTCGACCAACCGGCCGTCGGGCGAGACTCCCGAGGCGATCAAGCCACCTTCGGCCAGACGCTCGCGATAGTCATTGTTGACTTCCCAGCGATGGCGGTGCCGCTCGTAAACCTGACTGCAGCCGTACGCCGCGCGCGCCTTGGTGCCTTCTACCAGATTGCACGGGTAGCGCCCAAGACGCATCGTCCCACCCATGTCCACACCGTGCTGATCCGGCATCAGATCGATCACTGGATCGGGCGTATGGGGATCATTCTCCGACGTGTTCGCCTCTTCGAGGCCGAGCACATGACGCGCAATCTCGATGACGGCCATGTGCAGGCCGTAGCACAACCCGAAATATGGCACTTGATTAACGCGCGCATACTGCACGGCCATGATCTTGCCCTCGGTGCCTCGTGATCCAAACCCACCGGGCACGACAATGCCCTGTGCGTGGCGCAGCTGCTCGTTCATCTCGGCAGCCGTCACGGTCTCGGAATTGATCCAGTTGATCTCGACAGCCAGGTCATTCGCCAAACCAGCATGCTCGAGTGATTCGGTGACGCTCTTGTAGGCATCGTGCAACTCGACGTACTTGCCGACGAGGGCGATGTTAACGACCGGGCGGGGATGCTTGATCCGGCTCACCATCTCGCGCCACTCAGCAAGGTCCGGCTCGTGCTGCCAGCCGAAATGGTCTGACAGGTATTCGCCGAGGCCAAACCGCTCCAGCTGCAGCGGCACCTCATAGATCGTCTCCGCGGTGACGAGTGGAATAACCGCGTGGCGGTCGACATCGGTGAAGAGTGCAATCTTTTCGAGCACCTCGGGTGGAGCTTCCTCATCGGAGCGCGCCACGATCACATCCGGTTGGATGCCGATGGAGCGCAGCTCGGCAACCGAATGCTGCGTGGGCTTTGTCTTGAGCTCTCCCGTAGCCGTGATGCTCGGCAGCAGGGTGACGTGGATATAGAGCACATTGTCGCGGCCGGCATCGCCCCGCATTTGCCGGATCGCCTCGTAAAACGCCTGGCCCTCAATATCACCGACGGTGCCGCCGATCTCGGCTATGACAACGTCCGCGCCGCTGCGATCGGCAACGTGGTGCAAGGCTGACTTGATCTCGTTGGTGATATGCGGGATGACTTGGATAGTACCGCCGAGGTAATCGCCGCGACGCTCGCGGGCAATAACTTGTGAGTAGACCTGGCCGGTGGTGATATTTGCACCGCTCAGCACATTCTCATCAGTGAAACGCTCGTAATGCCCAAGATCGAGATCCGTCTCGGCGCCGTCCTCGGTCACGAAGACTTCGCCGTGCTGATACGGCGACATCGTGCCGGGGTCGACATTGAGGTAGGGGTCGAGCTTCATCAGGGAGACGGTGAGACCGCGCGCCTTGATGATCCGTCCGATAGAAGCGGTGGTAATGCCCTTGCCAACCGAGGAGGCCACACCACCGGTGACAAACACGTACTTGGTCATCGCCACTACCCTTCCGCAACGCTCGCGCAAGCACCCGCAGCACACCGGCGGATGCGAATCAGCGTCCTGTCGCGCTACACATCAACACGACAACCTCGCTCTCGCTGCCGTCCGCGAGGCTAGACTTGGTTACCGAATATTTATCGACTGGTTCTACGTCCGCAGCGCCCATCTCGGCCAGGAAGCGTGTCACATCTTCGCGCTCGTGATCACCGTATTCCGTGCGATATTGGATCGGGATCACCACGTTAGGTTCGATCTGGCCCACCACGTCGTTGGCACGCGATCCATCGAGCACCGTCCCACCGCCAACTGGAACAAGCAGCACATCGATATCACCGATGGCCTCGTTCTGATCTTCGGTCAGCTCGTGCCCAAGATCTCCGAGGTGACAGACGGTGATTCCGTCGATCTCCACGGTGTAGATCGTGTTGCGACCTCGCTCCGCACCACGCTTGGTGTCGTGATAGGTGCGCACACCGCGGATGAAGACGTTGCTGATCTCGTATTCACCCGGGCCATCAATGAGGTGGAAGTTTTCTGTTGAGATGATCTCGGTCGCGGTGTGACCTGGATGGTCGTGAGAGACGGTGACGATATCGGCCCGCTGTTTGCCGAAGCGATAACCAAAACTGCGGGGCACCGGATCCATCATCACAATAGCATCACGCGCACGTATTTGAACGCACGCATGGCCGAACCACTTAATCTCAGCCATCGAACCTTCAGAACTATTCAACTACGAATGGGCGAACGATACGTGGATTTTCCACGGCCTGCATGAGCATACCACGCATCTGAACGTACGTGCTACTTTTCTTCCAGTTCACGCAGTATCCGGCGGATCAATCCCCAATCGTATCCTCGCCGCGCCAGATAGGCCGACAACCGGCGCTCCCGGACCTCCGGCTCCAACCCGGACAATCGCTCATACCGCTTGCGAGCCAGCGACATCGCTGCCGAATATTCGTCAATCTCGGCTGCATCAATCGCTTCCTGCGCGACTTCCCGATCGACGCCCTTCGCCAGAAGCTCCTGTCGCAGCAACCTCGCTCCTCGTGGCTTGCCGCGCAGCCGGCTATTGACCCATTGCTCGGCAAATGACTCATCGTTCAAGTAGCCCCAATGCAGCATCCGCTCGACGGTCTTCTCAATCGCCAGGTCGCTGAAACCTTTGCGACGCAGGCGCGATTTCAGCTCTCTCTCGGCACGCGGCCGGTAGGAGATTAGTTGCAGCGCCGCCTCGGTGCAGCGAGACACTTCGTCGACCGCCACAAGCTCCAGCGACTCAGCCATCGACAGCTCATAACCCCGGCGCAGCCCGCGGCGCGAGACTTCTTCGGCCGGCAACCCAAAGGCAAAGTCACCGTCGACGAAGATCGACACACGCTCGGGATGACGGCGCTGCGGCTTGATATCAGAGATTACGCCAGCGACCGCCGTGCGGCTGCGAGAGTCTGGTTGCTTGCCCTCGGAGAATGGGGTCAATCCGCCGCCACTTCCATTGGAGACCAATATTCATATTCCATTAGCCGCGCCGAGCTCGCCGCAGCATCACGTCCGCAAAGGCGTTCGATCACATAGAGCGACATATCGATGCCTGCCGAGACTCCGGCAGATGTAACCACCGGCCAGGCGTCGACGTAGCGGACACCCTCCACCACTTCGACCGCAGGATAGGTCTCGCGCATCCGCTCGATGCTGCCCCAGTGCGTCGTGGCGCGCAGGCCGTCCAGCAATCCCGCCTCGGCCAGCATGAATGCGCCCGTGCAAACCGACGTCGTTAGCTCCGCACCGGCCGCAGTTGACCGGATCCAGTCGATCAGGCGCGTGTTGTGGACTTCGGCCCGCGTGCCCTGACCTCCAGGTACAACCAGAACATCGAGCTTGGGCGCGTCTGCCAGCGTGTACTCGACCGCGCACGGCAGCCCGTTGTTGCTAGTAATGCTTCCCAGGCGCTCACCGACGGAAAATGTGTTGAAGAGTCTTTCGCCCTCTCGGTCTCTCGCGCTTGAGAACGCTTCGTAGGGCCCAGCGAAATCCAGCAACTCGGCACGCTCGAAGAGCAGGATCCCGACGTTCCTCGTCTTTATCTCCGGCATCGCATCACCTCCCAAGCTCCAACCCTATGGCCGATTGCTCGTAATCATCGGGCCCAGCTCATAGAACCCGATCCCGAGCAGAAAGATCAATCCAAAGTAGGCCACGCCCACAGCGATACGCTCCGAGGCCGAGACCTCGTAATACTCTTCGCTCTCAACCGCACCGCGGTTTCGCACACGACTCCAGACCTCCGGCGCGCCAAAGAGCAGGATCAATATCAGAATCGGGCTGGGCCAGACAATCAGTAAGGCAAGCAGCCCCGCGAAACCCACCAACCAGAACCAGCGCGAGAGCGCTCCAACGATTCTGCCTCCATCCAGCGGAAGGATCGGCAGCAGGTTGAAGAGATTCAGCAGAATGCCGAGATAGGTCAGCGCCAAAAAGATTGGATGGCCATCAAGCAGATACAGTCCGTAGGTCGCTAGCGCTCCGAGCGACCCCAGCATCGGACCGCCGATACCAACGACTGCTTCCATCACGGCGTTGCGTGGCAACTGTTTCATGCCTATGAACGCGCCCATGAACGGGATAAAAATCGGAGCCGTCGCCTTGACTCCGTAGTGGCGCAGCGCCAGCACGTGACCCATCTCGTGAATGAAGAGCAGAACTACGAGCCCTACTGCAAATTGCCAGCCAAACGCCAGCGCATATGCACCGACGCTGACAATCGCCGACAGCCCAGTGCCGAGAAACTTGACACCCTTTAGCGCCCCAAGAACGAACTTCAGTTTTGTCGCCAGGAAGACCAATGCTGCAATCAGCGTGCCAACTATCCCACCACGGCTCCCGCGACGGGCTGGTGCACGCTCGACTTCGCCGGTTTCCGTGACACGGTAGTCGGCATCGATAATCTGTCGTTGATCTGATTCCATTGCCGGCCATTCTGGTGATACCCGGCGAGATACCGCCAGGTGTTGATCGCATACTTCCTATAACACTTCAAATCCAAAGTCTATGCCGTAGCTACGAGCGGCGTCAGCGGAGAATCAGCATGATACCGGAAGCAAACAGCAGCCCAGCAACGATCAGCCGGAAGACCCGCTCGGGAAGCCGGGCCTGAACGCTTCCGCCCAGATGACTGGCAATGAACGCAACCGGCAGCAGGATGGCCGACCGCACGAGCACTTCACGACTGACCAGACCAAATGAGACATAGCCACCCAGGCGCAGCACGTCGAGCGATAGCAGATAGGCCAGAATCGTCGCTCTCAAGGCTGCCCCGGCTCGAACTCGGTGGGCGAGATACGGCACGATCACTGGTCCAGATGTCCCAAGCATGCCATGCAGCGTCCCAGCCATCACCCCAACGGCGCCTTCGACGGCCAGGTGTGGCGGACGGGTCTCGATCACTTTCGCTCGCTGCCGCGCCAGGTGCACGCTGGCGAGGATGGTGAAGACGCCCAGCACGACCGTCATCAGGTCCACATCGACCCGCGCCAGCGCCAGCGTCCCGAGCACCAGCCCCGGTGCGCTCCAGGCGACGAGTCCCAACGCATCACGCCAGGCGACATGCGGACGGCTCTCGATCACCAGAAAGAGGCTCGATGTCAAATTCAACACGGCGATTATGACGACAGCCTGCCGGATATCCCAGACCAGACTGATGAACGGAACCATGATCAGCGATCCGCCGAACCCGGTCATCCCACGTACGAAGAGCGCCACGCCGACAATGACGATGGCGAATCCTATTTCGATCACGTTGTCGTAGGCGTAATCGTGCTCTGAGTTAGCGCGTCGAGCAAGAGCATCGTCGAGCGTTTGGCTATCGGGTGCTGGTCTGTTGCGCCGCTGACCCCGACGCACGATGGGCAGCCGTCGTCGCAAGGGCAACCGCGAATCAGCTCGCGAGCAGCACGCACCAGCGTCTGATGCAGATCGTACAAGCGGTCGCTGAACCCAATTCCACCGGGCACCTTGTCATAGACAAAGACCGTGGCCAAACCCGTAAATGGCGACTTCGCCTGAGCATAGACACCGATATCGCGTGGATCGCACATCAGATAGAGTGGCGCCACATTGCCGATCGCATTTGCGAGGCCCGCGACCGCCCCCGGCAATGCTTCCCGATCTACCTGACCAGAGGTCTGATCCGGCAAGGTCATCCAGTACGACGTTGTGTGCATCTGCTGTTCTGGCAAATGGACCTCGCCCCAGCCGAGGTTCTCGTGCGTGTGCAGCCGAACCTTCTTGTACTGCGAGACCAGCGACGAGACCAGAACTTCACCGTGGGCACGCTCTGAGGCCGGACCGCCATCGGTGAATTGATCGATGACATCGACCCGCACCGCCATGCTTGCGTCGGTGAAGTATTCGACGCTCACTGGGTGGACGAAGGCGCGCTTCTCTTCCCAATCTAGCCGGTCGACATGGTACTGCTGACCATCGTGGATGTAGATCGCATCGCGGTGCACCAGCATCGGCGCAGCAAATGTATCGACCTCGCCGATCACCCGCGGCTGACTCGGGGTCGATTGGTCGAGAATCACAACATTCTCTCTGGCCGCCGTTCGCAGACTGATCGCCTCGGCCGGATATGAATCGGCCATCCAGTGGTACGTCCCATCGACCTCGTGAAGGATGCCGACTTCCGTCAGATAGTCCAGTGCGTCGGCAGCCTGGTATCTGCCGAATGACTCCTGTCGGTTGAACGGCAGCTCGAAGACGGCGCACTTCAGATGCTCAACAACGATAAGCAGGTTGTCGGGGTTTATCAGACCACTCTCTGGTGTGCTTTCGAAGAAATATTCAGGGTGACGGATGATGAACTGATCGAGCGGTGAGGCTGTCGCCACCATGAACGCCGCCGAGGTCGTCTCGCGCCGTCCAGCTCGACCTGCCTGTTGCCAGGCACTCGCGATGGTGCCGGGGTAGCCGGTCATGACGCAGGCATCGAGTCCGCCGATGTCGATGCCAAGCTCCAGCGCATTGGTCGATACCACGCCCTTGACGCTGCCATCGCGTAGACCGCGCTCGATCTCGCGACGGTGATTCGGCAGGTAGCCGCCACGATACCCTCGGATTGCATTCTTGCCACCGATCCGCGTCGGTAAACGCTCACGCAAGTACGTCAGCAAGACCTCAGCGGTGACGCGCGCCCTGGTGAAGACGATCGTATGTATGTCTGCCTTCAGCAGCTCCGCCGCCAGCTCGCTCGCCTCGATCGTTGCCGAGCGGCGGATCCCCAATTGCGGATTGACCAGCGGCGGGTTGTAGAGCACGAACTCTTTCTCGCCGCTCGGCGCGCCATTCTCGTCAATCAGCGTGACGTCGTCCTCAAGCAGACGCGACGCAAGCTCGCCAGGGTTCGCAATCGTCGCCGAAGCGAGGATGAACTGAGGGTCTGTGCCATAGTGCCGGCAGATGCGGCGCAAGCGGCGGATGACGTTCGCGACATGGGATCCGAAAACCCCTCGGTAGCCATGCATCTCGTCGATCACGACGTAGCGAAGCCGGTCGAAAAGCTCGTGCCACTTGGTGTGGTGCGGCAAGATGCCGGAGTGCAACATGTCAGGGTTGGTGATGACGATATTGCCAGCCTGGCGGATCAATCGACGCTCGGCTGCCGGTGTATCGCCATCATATGGATAAGTCTTGATATCCGCTTCGAGGTCTTCGATCCAGCGCTGCAGCCCTGCATATTGATCCTGCGCCAGTGCCTTGGTCGGGAAGATGTACATCGCTCGACCTTGCGGCTCGCGCAGCAGGTGATCGAGCACTGGAAGGTTGTAGCAGAGCGTCTTGCCTGACGCCGTCGGCGTGACCACGACAGTGTGTTTCCCGGCGTGAACGGCATCGAGCGCCGCGGCCTGATGGCTGTAGAGCTGATCGATCCCTCGCGCTCGCAGCGAATCGACCAGCCGGGGGTGCAGGTAGTCCGGAGCGGGTCGATAGTCAGCGTCTCGGGCTGGAACATGGTGCCAGTGGGCAACGCGCGACCGCCAGTGCGGCTCGGTTCGCATCCGCCCCAGCACCGCGTCCAGTGTCATTGCCAGCTCCGTTCCGACCACACGCTCATATGTTCGACATCGCGGTCAGTATAGCAAGCACCTAGCTTGCCACGTTACGAATGATCTGCTCGATCAGCAGGGACGCGCGCAAGCCGAGCTCAGCTTCGACATGGCCGAGTATCGAGCTGCCTGGTCCCATGTCGGTAAGCAACTGCAGTTCGTTATTCGAGATGTCCTTGACCGTCAGGAAGGGTACGCCAAACGCCTGACAGACCTGCCCGATCGCTGCTGCTTCCATGTCCTCACAAAGCGTCTTGTAGGTCGCCTCCAGCCAGCGCAGCGTCTCGCCATGCTGCGTCCAGACATCCGCCGACCCCACCGTGCCGAAATGCACCTCGGGCGCTGCAGTGTTGCCGGGCCAGGCAGGGAGTTCCAAGCCAGCTATCTCGCGCGCAATGCCCAGCAGGTGCGCATCCGATGCTATGAACGGCCCGCCCTCAGTCAGGTCCGCACCGTCGACATTTGGGTCGAAGCCCATTGGACGACGAGTGCCGTCGGGCATGACCACCACGGCGCCCAGGTGCACCGAACGCTCCCCAACGACGACGTCACCGCAGGCGATCGTTTCCTGATGAGCGCCGGAGCAGCCGTAATTGAGCACGGCGGTTGGCTCTCGCTCGATGCAGACTGCGGTCGCCGCCGAAGCAGCCTGGACCATACCGATCCCGCAGACGACGATCTCAACGTGCGCGTCACCCAGCATCCCACGGCTTGAGCGCCAGTGAAAGAGGTTGCCCTCTTCTACAGCATCCAGCCGCTGGCGCAGATGCGTCGCCTCGGTCTCCATTGCACAGATCACCACGTAGCTATCCATGACCACCCCCGATTCACGCTGCGAATGTTTGAGATCAGCATATACCGACGTCAGTGAATCATTGACATCGACCGTTGACCGTGTGAGACTGACTCTATCTGGCGGCTGCTCGCCGTCCAGATGAGTAAAGTGAATAACGATTCGGCAGTGGGTGTCCGTGGTCGAAGTCACGGGCCCACGTGGGGAAGTCCGGTGCAAGTCCGGCGCTGTGCCGCAACTGTAACGCGCTGATAGAAGCGTGAAGCCAGAATGCCTTCCACTGTCGAGCCTTCTTCACTTCGAGCAAAGTGTTGGGGCGGTTTGGACTCTCAGAGTCCCAACCTCCCGAGACCCGCTCGATGGCGGGCTTTTTTCTTGTACGGCCGGGCCTATCCGGCTATCGGAGGGAGACTCTGATGATGTCCAGATTCCGCACGCGATGGTTCGCGGCGCTGGCGCTGATCGCGCTATTGGTTGGCTCGCTCATTAGTATCAATATCACGCCCAATACCGAGGCCGCCTCGACCAACGAGCAGGCGGCAACCGCAGCCCTGGACTGGCTTCGCACGCTTCAAGCCGACAACGGTGGCTTCGCTGGCTTCAGCGGGGAGGTCGATCCCGGCTTCACGGCCGATGTGGTGCTCGCCTTCGCCGCGGCGAACATCGACCCGCTCAGCGTCGCCTCACCAAGCGGTGCAAACCCGATCGACTACCTGGTGAGCCAGGCACCGGCCACCGAGGGCAACCCTGGCGCAGCCGCCAAGCTCATCCTGGCGCTGCAGACCGTGCCGGAAGCCTCGTCAATCGACCCAACGAATGTGAACGGCGTCAATCTGGTCGACGTCATTCTCGATAGCTTCGATGGCGAGACCAATTTCTATGGACAGGGCGCATATGTCCACAGCACGGCCATCCTGGCGCTGAGTGCGGCTGGAGTTCCGGTCGATCAGGCAGCCGTCGATGCGCTGCTGGGCGCGCAGATCGAAGACGGCTCTTGGGGCTTCACCGGCGAGCCCATCCCCGGTACCGGAGACTCCAACACAACAGCCATAGCGATCCAGGCGCTCGTCGCTGCTGGTGCGGATCAATCAGCGATCGATGCAGGAGTTGACTATCTCTTGAGCCTCCAGACAGAGGACGGCTCGATTGCCTACGATGGATCCGCCGACCCGCTTGTTGGAGATGCGAACTCAACGGCTGTCACCATACAGGCGCTCGTCGCGGCAGGTGACGACCCGGCAGCAGCTCCTCGAGGCGACATCACCGCCGCACTGGCGAACTTCCAGAACACGTCGGGTGCCTTCTTCTGGATGAGCGCCAGCCCTGATGACAACGTGATCTCGACTGTCCAGGCTGTGCCGGCCCTAATGCTCGCGCCACTCCCGATTGATCGCGTTGAAGTGGCGGCGCAACCGGCCCCAGAACCAGAGCCAGACCCAGCGGTGGAAGCTGCCCTCGCGCCAGCCACCCCGATAGAGGGTTGCGAGTACTTCGAAGTAACCCAACACAACATGTGTGGCCCGTTCGCGCAGTACTGGCACGCAAATGGCGGGCTCAAGATCCTCGGCTATCCGCTGACCGAGAGCTTCACCCTCGATGGCATGCAGGTGCAGTTCTTCGAGCGTGCCCGCATGGAGCACCAGCCAGGCGCTTGGCCAGAAAACTTCGACATCCTGCTGGGGCGGCTCGGTGCCGAGCAGATCGAACGCATGGCCGGCGACTGAGCGCTGCGCCACGACCATGATCTACGCAACGCACGCTCGCAAATTCACCGGTATGCTGGCGGTCCTGATCATTCTGGCCGCCAGCATACTGGCCACGTCTGGCGTTGAGGCGCAACGTCCCAATGGGGCCGGCGTCGTCATCCGCCACGGCGACGGCACGCTGATCTACGCCTACGTGCAGTTTGAGGAGGAGTCAATCAGCGGCATGGACTTGCTCCAGCGCGCTGGGCTACCGCTCTCCGTCGCGCCGTTTGCGGGGCTGGGAACGGGCATCTGCTCCATCGGCGGTGAGGGCTGCCCGGCCGACGACTGTTACTGCCACTCCTATCAGGCTCCGGCCACCTGGTGGCACTACTACACCTACGCTGGCGGCTGGGCAGAATCCCCGGCCGGCCCCAGTAGTCGCACGGTCCATGACGGTGACATCGATGGCTGGTCGTGGACAGCTGGTGACCCGGGCTTGCCAGCCGTCACTATCGACGAAATCGCAGCGATGAACGGCGTCGACCGCAATCCTCCCACGCCGACACCGGTGCCTCCTACCGCCACGCCAGCTCCAACCGACACACCGCCCCCACCGCCGACGTCGACGCCTGCGCCAACCGCAACACCAGTTCCACCGACTGCTACTGCCACGCCGACGGCGCCCCCAGCTGCAACTTCGACAGCCACAGCGCCCCCAGCCGCGACATCGAGCCCGACGCCGGTGGCGACGACTGCAGTTCCGTCAGCCACACCCACGCCACCCTCAACTGCAACTGTCGCCGCCCAGGTCATTGCTCCGACGGCGACGCACACTGCTACCGAAGCGCCTGCAACCGCTACCGTAACCGCGACACGCCAACCGACCTCTGTTGCGGTCATCGTGACGCCTGGCGCGACTCCTCAGCCGCTTGAAATAGAGGAAGATGGCGGCGGTGGAACTTCGAATCTGGTGCTGTTCGGCGTATTCGCTGCCCTGGTTGCGGTAGCCGGCGGTGGCGCGCTCATCTACCAGCGACGTCGCGCGCCATGATCGACCAGCCAGAGACCGGCATCAACGCTCCCGCCTGGTGCATCTGGTTCCTCGGCGTGGCCGCCGTGCCGCTCGTTAGCCGCAATCCACTGTATCTCGCGCTGCTCGTGCTGATCGTTGTCGCTGTTCAGGTCGCTATCTCAGCCGGACAGCGGACAAGATCGCCATGGCGGCTCTTCGCATATATCGGCACGATCTCGGCACTCTTCTCGGTCGGATTCAATGTCCTGACCGTGCATACCGGAGATCGCGAGTTCGCCAGCTTGCCAGATCAGATCCCAATCATCGGCGGAACGCTGACAGTGAACGCGCTCGTCTATGGACTGAGCTCGGCTCTGGCAATCACCATATTGCTCTTTGCTGCGGCGGCTCTGCACTCCAACGTCCGCCATGCCGATCTCGTTCGCATGTTGCCCGCGACCTTTGGGCGGCTCGGCGTGGCTGCCGGTGTGGCGCTGGGCTTCGTTCCCCAAGCTATCGCTGCCGGGCGCGAGGTCTACGACGCCCAACGAGCGCGCGGGGCGAGACTGCGCGGCGTGCGCGACGCGACGGCATTCCTGATGCCTGTCGTCTCTATCAGTCTCGAGCGTGCGCTCACCATGAGCGAGGCGCTGGAGGTGCGCGGGTTTGGAGCGAGCGCTACCAGCCAGCGGGCCCGCAGCCAGGCCGCAACGCTGCCGATCGTGTTGATCGTGACGGTGGCCGCCCTGATTCTGCTCGCAATCGGTTATGCCGCGATTGCCGCCGCGCTCATCATCCTCTCCGTGCTTGCGCTCATCGTCCTCAAGACGCCCCAGCGCCCCATCACCCGCCTGCGACCTGTCCGGTGGAACTGGCCGTCGAGATTGGTGGCTGCCAGCGCGCTACCACCAGTGGTCGTCGTGCTCTACTACCTGGTGAACGACGAGATTCTGCGCTTCGAGCCGTTCCCGGTCCTGAACGCGCCGGGTTTCTCTCCGTTCATCGCCTGCGCCCTGCTCACGTTGATCGTCCCCGCCTTCGCCCGGCCCGCCTCCCATGAGCGTTGAATTGCGTGACATTCGCTACCGATTCCCGGAGGCAGCCGTCGACGCCCTGCGCAATATCGGCTGGCATGTGGGAGCGGGAGAGACGGCACTTGTCGTCGGCCCATCAGGCGGCGGAAAGTCAACACTGCTGCGCTGCCTCAATGGACTGATCCCACACTTCCACGGCGGCTGGTATGCCGGAGAGGCGACCATCTTCGGCAACGTTGTCGCTCGGTCCAGCCCGCGCGACCTTGCCCCAATCACCGGCAGTGTCTTCCAGGATCCTGAGTCGCAAACTGTGAGCAATCACGTGATCGACGAGATCGTCTTCACCATGGAGCAGCTCGGCGTCGAACCGCGTACGATGCGCCGGCAACTCGAGGAGGTCACAACCCTGCTCGGCATCCAGCACCTGCTCAAGCGCAATATTGCGACGCTTAGTGGCGGCGAGCGGCAGATCGTTGCCCTGGCAAGCGCGATAGCCCACCAGCCTCGTCTCGTCGTCCTTGACGAACCGACCTCACAGCTCGACGACGATGCTGCCGAGCGCTTCATCAACACACTCATACAGCTTCGCCATAAAACAGGGCTGACCAGCGTCATTGCCGAGCACCGTGTCGAACGCCTGGCGGGTATCGTCGATCAGACGGTTGCCGTTGCGAATGGAACGCTCGACGTCGCGCCCGGCCCGCAACAATTTGGACCGCTCGCAACGCCACCCATGTCCCGAGATGCAGGCCGCACGGTACTTGAAATCGACAACTTGTCGTTCGCCTATGACGATCGCACAATTCTCGACAGTGTCACGTTCAGAGCATCATCAGGCGAGGTCATTGCCCTGCGTGGACCCAACGGCGCAGGCAAGACGACGCTCTTCAAGCTTCTGATGGGTTTGCTCCGTCCGGCCGCTGGCCAGATCACCGTGGATGGCAGGAGCATCGATGAGCTTGGACCCGCCGATCGTGCTGGGCAACTCGGCTATGTCCCGCAGTTCCCGAGCAGCATTCTCCATCGCGAGACGCTTCGTGAGGAGCTGCAGTTCACGCAACGCGTGCAGCGTCGCGAGGCAGCCCTGCCAGACATCCTGGAGCGCCTTGGGATCGCTCACCACCAAGACAGCCATCCGCTGGACCTCAGCGGTGGGGAGCGCCAGCGAGCGGCTATCGCAGCCATCGCAACGACAATGCCAACCGTGCTCCTGCTCGACGAGCCGACGCGCGGTCTGAGTCGCGAAGAGCAACGCTTGCTCGTGCAATTCGTGCGGGATTATGCTGCCAGTGGAAGGCTCGTGGTGCTGGCGAGCCACGATCAGTCCGTGGCGACTGCGGCAGCGGACCACCTGCTTACCCTCTCGGCCGGCAAGCTCACCGAAAGTGCGTCCTCCATAATCAGCCCTCAGCGCACCTAATCTAGTAGCATTGGTCGTTGCTTTTGGAACATTGCGAGCCAATGGGGTTCGCAGCGATGACACGACATGGGGTCTTAAACGATATGAGCCGTGGATCCGACGAATCACGTACGCCGCAGCAGCACGATGCGATGCCGCCGGCAGCCTCTTTTCCGGAATCACGTCACGATTCAACCCAGGAATTCGCCGACCAGGTCAGCGCCGAAGAAGATCGTGTCCTCCGATTGCCAGTCCTCATAGCGCCGCAGACGCTCCTCCTGCCACACATGTCACTGCCCTATCCTCTGGATAGCGACGAAGAGCGTCAAGCCATCGAACAAGCCAGCCGCGGTGACCGTCTGGTGCTCGTGCTCGCTATCGCCGATCAATCTGACGATATCGATTGGGATGACTTCCCGCCTGAACCGCACGAATCTGAAGAGCAAGATCAGGAAGAAGACGACGGTGATGATTACGGCGACGCGTTCGGGCTGACGTTCAGCGACGATGAACTGTGTACCATCGGCGTCATTGCCGAGGTCGGGCACAAGATCAGTCGGCCTGGCGTGCCATCTCACGTCATCCTGCAGGGTGTATCGCGCGGCATCGTGCGCGAGTTCGAGCAACGCACGCCCTACTCCATCGCACGCATCACGCGCTGGGACGACCCACCAGAGCAATCGCTTGAATCACAGGCCGCGATGGCCAACGTCCTCGACCAGGTGCAGTCCTATGTCAACCTGATACCGAACGTGCCCGAAGACATCGTTGCCATGGTCCGCAGTATCGACGAGCCTGGCTGGCTGGCCGATATGCTGGCATTCTCACCGGAATTCGGACCGCGTTTGCGCCAGGAGCTGCTCGAGATCCTCGACCCGGTCGAACGTCTCAAGCGACTCAGTGGTCTGTTGCACGAGCGTCTGGAATTTCTCTCGCTGCGGCAGCAGATCCAGAACGAAACTCAGGCGGGCATGGATCGCCAGCAACGCGAGATGATGCTGCGCGAGCAACTGCGTCACATCCAGCGTGAGTTGGGTGAGATCTCGGACGAAGACGAACTGACCGCCTCGTTGCGCGAGAAGATCGAATCCGGCGCGCTCCCGGACGATGTCCAGGCCAAGGCGCGCTACCAACTTCTGCGCCTCGAACAGCAGCACCCATTCTCCCCCGAGATCGGCGTGATCCACTCCTATCTGGAGTGGTTGACCGAGCTGCCCTGGAAGATCGAGAACGAGGAGCAGGTCGATCTCGATGCGGCCGCCAAGATCCTCGACGAGGATCACTATGGGCTGCAGCAAGTGAAAGACCGCATCCTCGATTTCATTGCCGTGCGCAAGCTCGCGGGCAACAAGATGCGCTCACCGATTCTCTGCTTCGTTGGGCCACCCGGCGTCGGCAAGACCAGCCTGGGACGTTCAATTGCCCGCACCCTGGGCCGCCAGTACGCGCGCATGTCGCTCGGCGGCGTGCGGGACGAGGCCGAGATCCGCGGTCACCGTCGCACCTACGTCGGAGCGATGCCTGGTCGTGTCATCAAGGCACTTCGCGAGGCCGGGGCGCGTAATCCAGTGATCGTGCTTGACGAGATCGACAAGGTCGGTTCCGACGCCTTTCGTGGCGACCCTTCGTCAGCACTGCTCGAAGTGCTCGATCCCGAGCAGAACAGCACCTTCTCGGACCACTACCTCGAAGTACCGTTCGATCTCTCGCAGGTCATCTTCATTACCACTGCCAATATGCTCGACACGATCCCCGAGGCACTACTCGACCGCATGGAGATCATCGAGGTTCCAAGCTATACCGAGATCGACAAGCTCGCCATCGCCCGTAATTTCTTGATCCCGAAGGCGATTGAGGCGCACGGTCTAACTGACGATCAGGTGCAGATCGGCGAAGAGGCGCTTGAGACGATCATCCGCGAATATACCGACGAGGCAGGCGTTCGTAACCTCGAACGTGAGATCTCGACTGTTTGCCGCAAGATCGCTCGCGCTGTTGCCCAGGAGAAAGACGAGCTGCCGCCGTGCGAGACGGCCGCCGATGTCCGCAAGATGCTCGGTGTCCCGCGCTACGAGTTCACGCTGGCCGAGGAGCACGACGAAGTCGGCGTCGCAACTGGTGCTGCCGTCACCAGTGCGGGCGGCGATCTCCTCTCCGTCGAAGTCTCGATCATGCCCGGCAACAAAGATCTGGTGCTCACGGGCCAGCTCGGCGATGTGATGCAGGAGTCGGCCAGGGCGGCCATCTCTGTCTGCCAGTCGCTAACGCATGAGCTTGGGCTTGCCGACGACTTTTTTGACAACCACACCATCCACATCCATGTGCCAGCCGGTGCCGTGCCAAAGGACGGTCCCTCAGCGGGCATCACGATGGCGACGGCGCTAATCTCTGCCCTGACCGGCGTTCCCATACGCCGTGATGTCGCGATGACCGGTGAGATCACCCTGCGTGGCAAGGTCTTGCCGATCGGTGGCCTGCGCGAGAAGGCACTCGCTGCTCGACGTGGCGGCATCTCTACCTTCATTGCGCCGACGCGCAACGAGAAGGATCTTGAGGAGATACCCGAGATTGTCCGCAAAGAGCTCGATATCAAGCTTGTCTCGCACATCTCGGAGGCCGTCGGCATCGCGTTGACCAAGTCCGTTCTCAGAGAAGTCGCCGCGGCGGCAAGCTGACGCCAGAGGCCAGGCTCCGATATACTAAACAGCGTCGAAAACGCTGTTCGCTCAATACACGTGCATCACGGACCGTGAACACCTGCAACGCGCCGGAGGCCCGCGTCAGTGAAGCTGATCTTTGCAATCGTCCAGGATGAAGACGCTGACAACCTTCTCGATGCCCTCATCGAGGAAGGTTTTCGTGTCACGCTTATCGGCAGCTCCGGCTCCTTTCTGCGCATGGGCAACACCAGTCTGATGATCGGCGTAGAAGAACAGGACGTCCCACGCATCATGAACATCGTGCGACGTACCTGCCGCCGCAGAACACAGATCGCCGTGCCCTATTCCCCCGCGCTCGAACCAGGCTTGCTCTACATGCCCGAGAATTTTGAGGTCGAGGTCGGCGGCGCCGTGCTCCTGATCCATAACGTCGAGCGTTTCGAGCGCATCGAGCCCTGATCAATTCCTCGCTATGATCTTCAGGAGGAGTCAGACATCCTGCTCCGCACCTGATCGTGCCTTGGAAAGAACGGAGAATCTGCCGCATGAGCGCCGTCAAGCCGAATATCGACCGCCAGCGTCTCGTTGAACTGGTCCAGCATCTCGTCCGCATCCCGTCCGTCACCGGAACCGAGCGCCAGATCATGGAACATGTCGCGAGCATGTTCGAAGAGGCCGGTGTTGACTATCAGATCCTCGCCAAGGATCCAGAACGCCCTAACGTGGTCGCCAGTATCGGAAACGGCGACGGTCCAGTCATCGCCATGAACGGCCACCTCGATACCGTCCCGGTCTCAGACATCGATCGCTGGAAGACTGGTCCATTCGAGGCTGCCGTCTCAAGCGACGGAAACATGATCTTCGGGCGTGGCTCTGGCGATATGAAGGGCGCGACAGGCGTCATGATCTACACCATCCTTGCGCTGAAGGATGCCGGGCTGAAGGGCACGCTGCAGGCGCACATCGTCTGCGATGAGGAGCGTGGAGCGGAATACGGCACGGTGCATCTGCTCGATGAGATCGAAGCTGGCAGGTTGGTCCGTCCCGATTATGTCCTGATCGGTGAGAGCAGTCAGCTCAAGGTCCGCAACGCCGAACGCGGCATCTTCGGCTTTCAAATCCGCTTCATCGGTCGCGCCAGCCATACCGCGGCGGCCCGCGTATCGGGCATCAACGCCATCAAGCTCGCTGCCAAGGGCATCCTGGCGCTGGAACGTGACATTGATAAGTTCCACCCAGCCGTCGGCAAGCCAGTCATCAGCATCAATCGCATCGAGGGTGGCATCGCCAATAACGTTGTGCCCGGTGAGTGCCTCGTCACCGTCGACCGCCGGACGATTCCTGGTGAGACAGATGAGAGCGTGCTCGCTGAGGTCCGGCAGACACTCGATGCCATCAAGGCCGAAGATCCCGAGTTCGACTATGAGATCCTCCCTAGCCCAGATGAACGCTACGATCCCGCCAATATCACCGAGGAGAACTCGCCGATCGTCGCGGCTCTCCAGGATGCGATCCGCGATTTGACCGGCAATGAGCCGGAGTTCTTCGCAACCTGGGCCGGGGCGACTGATGGCCGGCTCTATCGATTTGCCGGCATCGATACTGTCGGCTTCGGCCCCAGTGGCCAGAATGCGCACGGTGCGAACGAGGGCGTCTATGTCGATGATCTGATCCTTCAAGCTCAGGTTTTCGAGACGATCGCCCGCAAGTTGCTCAGTTAAC
>CAYNTE010000034.1:0-23286 GCA_964399615.1 uncultured Thermomicrobiales bacterium | reverse complement strand
ATTGGCGGACAGATCTGCCCGGCCATGACGGCGCACCACTACCGTCTGCGACGTGCCATCTGGCTCGCGGTACGCAACTGCGGTCACTTCCGCAGATACGCCCCCTTCGAGCGGCCAGGCGGCAGTTAGCGCCCCTCCCGGGCATATCGCCTGCACGAGCCTGTCGAACCGCTTGACTGACGACGTTTCGATCTCTGACCTCCCAGGTTGGCACTGGATGGAGCCAGTTTGGCTCCACCCAGCGTGTCACGTTCGAGACCTAACGACTGATCGAACGATACTTCCAGATACTCAGTGGAACAAAGATCGCGAGGATGATACCGATCCAGATCAAGGTCAGCAGAATCGGATGATCGGCCGGAAACCCAGTTGTCGAGAACGGACTGGGATTCCCCCACAGATCTCGGACTGAAGCCGTGAGCGCACTCGCTGGATTCCACTCGGCCACCGGCCGGAGCCAGGATGGGAGCGACTGCGGCGGAACGAAAACGTTTGAAACGAAGGTCATCGGGAAGATCACCATGAAGCCGACCTGATTCGCCGATTCGACCGAGTTGACGGTCAGACCAAGCGTGATGCCGACCCAGGACATGGCAAAAACAAAGAGCAACATCAATCCGACACCGGCGAGGAACTCTGGCACACCAGTATGAACCCGCCAGCCGACTGCCAGACCCGAGACCATGAGAACGACCAGGATACCGGCGTTATAGATCAGATCAAAGATTGCGCGTCCAGATAGCACGGCGGAGCGCGCCATCGGAAGCGATCTAAATCGATCGATCAACCCCTTTGCCATATCGTCGGTGATGCCAACTGCCGTGATCGCCGCCGCAAAGACGACGGTTTGGGCGAAGATACCCGGCAACAGGAACTCTCGATAGGACTCACCGTTTGGCAGCGGGATAGCGCCACCGAAGACGAAGGCAAACAGCAGCACGAACATGATCGACTGCAGTATCGCGAAGATCGCCAGCTCCGGGATGCGGGGTACACGCTTGAGATTACGCCAGGCCATGATCATCGCATCGGACCACACCTGTCCACGCGTGGCACTGGACGTTGTACTGACGGCTTGTGAACCGAGGACGGCTCGATTTTCTGCGGAAATATTTCGACTTGCCATGGGCACTCCTTTGTGCTCGTGATGGCCCTTAATCGGCCACAGCTAGCTCTTGCTCGTCCTCCGCGACCTCAGTCCCACGTCCAGTGAGTGAGAGGAAGACATCATCCAGTGTCGGGCGACGTAGCCCAATATCGTCAATTTCGATACTGGCTTCATCCAGCGCGCGCACGACCTCAACAAGGCGCTTTGCACCACCAGAAGTCGGCACAGTCACGCGGCGGGTGTGCTCTTCGACGGACGCATGGCCCTGGACATGTCGCTGCAGGACGTCGACGGAGCGGGCAATATCGAGTGATCGCCGGACAACGACCTCAATGCGTTCGCCACCAGTCTGAGCCTTCAGCTCGTCGGCGGTGCCCCGCGCGATGATGCGACCAGAATCGACGACGGCGATGCTGTGGGCCAGTTCATCGGCTTCTTCGAGATACTGCGTCGTCAGCAGCAGCGTGGTACCTTCTTGAACGCGATCTCGAATGACCTTCCACATGCCAATGCGGCTGCGGGGGTCGAGCCCGGTCGTCGGCTCATCGAGGAATAGCAACTGTGGCCGCCCGGCCAGTGCGCCAGCCAGGTCGAGTCGACGTCGCATACCACCGGAGTAGGTCTTGACGACGCGGTCGGCTGCATCGGTCAAATCGAATTGTTCGAGGAGTTCGTCGGCGCGCTGGTGCGCCTCGTGCTTGGGGAGCTGGTAAAGCCGCCCAAACATACGCAGATTCTCGCGACCGGTGAGGTTCTCATCGACGGCGGCGTACTGGCCGGAGAGGCCAATCACCGATCTCAGCTGCTGTGCATCGCGGCGGATGTCGTAACCCGCGACGGTTGCAGTACCGGCATCTGGTTCGAGCAGGGTCGAGAGGATCCTGACGGTCGTCGTCTTGCCTGCTCCATTGGGTCCGAGGAGGCCAAGGACGGTGCCTTCCTCAACAGTGAGGTCGAGCCCATCGAGTGCTCGGACTTCCTGGCCACCGGACGTATAGGTCTTCACCAAACCTTCGGCGGTTATGGCGTACATGTTGATTTTTCTCCCAACACGATATCGTCACGTACTTCATTGGACGCGGCGTGGGACTGGGCGCTCCTTTCGTTTCGCTTTACGCTCGTTGATTCTCAAATAATCGAACGAATGTTCTATTATATACCACCTGGCACGAGCCTTCAACGATAGATGCTGCGGAAGACAGGTTGCGAAGTTTACTAGGTCCGTGCAAGCAACGCAGGTGCGTGTTGATTCGTGACGGATCTCTCATGGTGGGCGGGTCGTGTTGGGATGTAGCTCTCTACTGATTGTCTGCTACCACGGGAGCATCTTCGAGAGAAATAATGGGCAGAGGCGCTGAGTCGGGTGGTGATCCAGCAAGGGACTCCCGTATTTCTGCTGCGAGATCAGCAAAATTTGCATTGAAGAAGCGGGCATAGTTGCCTTCGACTGGCATCACAGTGTTCTGGTCAGTAACCTGCCAGTACCCTTGCAGGCCGCCAGTGATAAAGAATGTCGGCTCTTCTGCATCTGACACTGGATAATTAAGGAACAACAACAAACGGTCGCCTTCATTGAGGTCAGCTAAAGGGTCAACTTCTTGGGTGCAGTCGCCGATCGTACCGCCAGCTTGGCGTATACGTAAACGCTCAATAGCTTTACCGCGAATGCGATCCGTAATCTCGAATGTGTAGTCAGTGTAAATCGGGCGAACGGGACTATATTCTGGGTTCAGCGCCTCGCCGAGAAACGGATCTCGTTCTTCAGTCACCACACCTGTCACTACTTGGTGTGACATCCAGGCTAGATCCCCAACTGAGTTGATAGCAGGAAGTGTTCCATAAGTGATCATATTGCAGTTGACTGGATCAATTGTGCTCGTCGCTGCAGGTGAATCTTGATCATCGGAGCTGGTCTGTCCTGTTAGCTCCGACTCACCACATCCAACTAGTAATACGAAAACCACTACTATTGCGAATGTCACTTTCCGAGTCATCGAGCGCTCCCTACGCGATCCTTCGCTGCTGTTACGAGGTCTGATGCCTACGGGCTAGGGTTGACAACTCATACCACTGCGGCATCCGTACATTATCCAGGCTGCATACTTGTCATGATATGCAAGAGTTCGCTTGTGTGTTTCACCAGCACCAATTTTCCCGTATGAGGTGTCGTACAGCCCAGAAGAATGCCCCATCGAGAGAACATGTACAAACTCATGCGATGTCAAATTATGTATATCGTACACATCGTTGTTTTGGCAGAATGGATAGACGGCCAGGCAATCCAGATGAAAATTGGCATACTGGTTGAATATTATCTGAAAATAAAGAAGGTGGTGGCCCGTATCAACATTGCAGCCTTGGCCGCTGTATTTACCTACCCACACTGCATTAGTGTTGGCCAGATGGTTTGGCATGCTAACGGATCCTTGATAGATTCTCGTCACCCCTGCGGTCGATTGACTCACACTACTAACACGATGGAATTCAACGTTAAATCCCCCCTCTGTCCAAGTATTGCCGCCATACTCAACTCGGTCAGCTTGCGCAGCCGTAAAGGTAATGTTGTCAACGTGGTAATAGACCTGGGCTGGCCACGGAAACGGCCATTTACATGATGTCGAGTGGCTAGCGCTGACTGGGACTGGGTCACTGACCACCAGACTTGAGGCAATTATCAGCAAAGAGACTGCAACCTTAATGAGATGGTTCCTTTTAGGCACAGAGCGCATATCCTGCCTCGTCCGTTCAATAGGCACAATGCTTTCATCATCCGCAAGGCGGAGTGAAAGCGTGCATTAGCGATGCCAAGTTGCTGTCACAATACATAACAGAACACTACGATGTCAAGTCAGGAAATCTACTGCGATCTTCTATTACCTGAAATAATCGTCATCGTGCCTACCGATGCGTTTCGAGGTAGTCCTGGAGGAGGACGGCGGCGGCGATGGCGTCACGGTCGCCTTTGGTTTCGTTGCGGCGCTTACGGCGGCTTCGGCCTGCTAGCACCTGGTCGGCGATGGCGGAGGTCAGGCGTTCGTCCCAATAGATGAGTGGGACATCGACGATTGCCTGGATTTGGTCGCCCATCTCACGGGCTCGCTTGGCCTGGAAGCCTTCGTCGCCAGAGAGGCTGGTTGGTAGTCCAGCGATGATGCCTGCGACGCCACGCTCACGGGCGATCTCGGCGACGCGCTCGAGATCATCGTGGCGCAGGTCGATGGAGGTCAGAGGTGATGCCAGGATGCCGGTGTCGTCGGTGATGGCGACTCCGATCCTGCGTTCGCCCAAATCCAGGCCAAGCAACTTGCGGCCCGGACGTTTAGGGCGTCTGCGAGACAATGTTCACATCCACTCGCGCGCCAAGGCGTGGCGCTAGGTCGAATGGCAACCAGGAGGGGCCGTGCGTCACCTGGACCTCACGCACCCACGGAAATCCAGCAATGGTGTCGCGTGCGGTACCGGCATCGGCGCCAGTCGCTGCATCACGCAGCGCATCTCGCTGGTCTTCGGTTACTTCAGCGACGGCGGGTGCGCTGAGCGCAACTTCAAAGGCGGGGGCTTCCCCGGCCTTGGTCAGAAGTCGAGGTTCTCCGATAGTGATCGCCTCACCATCAAGGTCAAATCCTTGAGGTGTCGCCGATTCGAGCTGCGCGGCGGCTGACGACTCTGCAAGTTCAGTTAGCTCGCTGGCGTTGTAAGCCATCGCGCTGACGGTGCTGGTGGCCGAGACACTGATCTCGGTGGCATCGGCCCCGGCTTGGCTGCTGAACGACATCTGTGGCTCAGCGATGGTGGTCGTGCTGTCGATCAGCCGTCCATCGACCGGCAGTTCGGCATCGAGAGCCGCCGCTGCCTGGGCATTGAGCGACTGAGTCGCGACATCCCGAAGCTGCTGGATGTCGGCTTCACTGACGGTGGCAATGCGCAGCTCGGTGCCGCCGGTCATCGCTTCCCGATTCGTATAGAAGATGTTTGCATCGAGCTGGCCCGCCAGCTGACCAGGCCCGATATTGCTGGGCGAACCAGGCGTTACTGCCGTGACCGACACCGCTGCAGAGCCGAAGCTCTGGCTGCCGAAAGGATCTGCGGCTGGGATGACGACATCCTGATCGGTGACGAACGAGATTCCATCAACGGTTGACATCAGTTCAGTGCCCGCCGGGACGCTCTGCTCAACGGTCGACGCATTGCTGAGCGTGACTTGTCCCGCCGCGCTGCCATCGGGAACGAAGCGCTCGCCGGTGGTCGGAATCGACGTCTCGAACTGAAGATCAGTTGTGACATCAAAGGGGACAATGCCTGCTTCAAGTACCACTGAAGCACCGCGCACGCCGTAGACCAGCGACTCCGTGACTTGTCGTGTCTCAGGCGTCACGGCCACCGTTGCCGTCGGCACGACGACGGCTAGCGCGACCATCACGATCAGGAGCGCGACGAGTACCGAGCCCCAGGCCATGAACAGTGCGCCAGTCGAGCGCCGGCGGCGGTGACGTGCACGCCCACCAGACCGCGGCTGGTAATCGGCAGGTGGAGAGATGACCCAACTGTAGGACGCGTTCGGATCCCAGAGATCCATCGGCTCGTCGTCAGCAGTCGCACGGTCGCGGCTGATGGCGGCGTGCCGGGTCGGTTGCTCATGGCGGTTAGTGGCGGTCTCTGCAACCGCGACAGGTTCAGGCTCTGGCTCCGGCTCGATCTCCATGTTGTAGATCTCAGCCAGTTCAAGGCAGGTCGGATCCTCCGTCTTGATGCTGAACTTCACGTGGTAGCTACGGCCTATGCCAGCCAGTCTGCGGAAGATTGCGGTGTAGGCGATGTCAGTGGCGTCCGGCGGGATTTCCACTACGACAGTTTCCCCAGACCGACCTTTGAGATAGACCGGGAAACGTGCCAGGTCCTCCTGGGACGTCAGCATGAGATGCAGATGTTGCCGCGTCGACATGATCAACCCTCGCTCTGCGAGCGCCAACGCGGCAAGTCCGGAAGTCCCAGTTTCCTAACTTGCGGGCGCGCTGGCCGCGTGCTTTCGGATGATTCCCTCAACTGCTCCCAATGCGTCGTTCAAGGCCTCAGGGTTGGATCCGCCACCCTGCGCAAGTTGTGGACGGCCACCACCGCGGCCGTCGATGATCGGCGCGATCTCCTTGATGATGTCCCCGGCTCTCAGGCCACGCTCGATCTGGTCCGGCGTGACCATCGCAATCAAGACCGGGCGCTCGTCGATGACGCCACCCAGCACGATGACTCCGGACTGCATGCGGTCCTTCAGGCGGTCGCCCACACTGAGCAATGTATCCCGGTTTGGCGCGTCTACACGGGTCGACAAGACCGATGTGCCATCGACCTGGTGGACTTCACTGAGCAAACCGTCAACGTTGCTGGATGCAAGTTCGACGCGCAGGCGTTCGATCTCACGATCTTGGCGCTTGACGGTCTCCTCTAGCGACGCTACGGCATCCAGAATTCCATGCGTCGGGACGCGCAGATCGTCTGCAAGTTGAGACGCTGTCGTCTGGAGCATCCCCAGATAGTTCAGTGCTTCAGTGCCGGTCAACGCTTCGAGACGCCTGACTCCTGAGCCGATCGATGACTCGCTCATGATGACGATCGGGCCGATCTGGCCGGTGCGGTCAACATGCGTGCCACCGCATAACTCGACGGAGTAGCCTGGAATTTCAACCACGCGCACAACGTCGCCGTACTTCTCGCCGAAGAGCGCCATTGCGCCCCGCTCGATAGCCTCGGCCTGCGATTCGTGCGAGACGACGACTGGCTTGTCCGCCAGCACTTCGGCGTTGGCAATGCGAGCTACCTGCTGGATCTGATCATCAGTCAATGCGTCGTGGCTCCGGAAATCGAAGCGGAGCCGGTCTGGCGCAACCAGCGAGCCTGCCTGCTGAGCGCTGGGCCCCACAACGGTGCGCAGCGCAGCATGCAACAGGTGTGTCGCAGTGTGGTTACGGCGGATCGCTAACCGTCGCTCGTCATCGACGCTGGCCCGCGCCGCTTGTCCCTCTTGGATGTAGCCCTCGACGACCTCACCGCGATGAACGATGAGTCCCGGCGTTGGCCGCTGCGTATCGATCACACGCATCCGGCCAGTATCTGTGACGATCTCGCCGGTATCGCCAACTTGTCCACCGGACTCGCCGTAGAACGGTGTCGCCTCAAGCACGACTTCTACCGGCTCACCGCCTTCGGACATCTCGGCTCTACTGTCGGCATTGAGTATCGCGACGACCTTCGTCCTGGTTTCCGTCTCGTCATAGCCGGTGAAGCTGGAGTGGTCGCTGCCAAGCGCGGCATAAAGCGGCGCGCGCTGGCGAGATTGGTCGGCGAACTGATCAGCCTGATCGCGGCTCCGTGCACGCTGCTCGTTCAGCGCGCGCCGGAATCCTTCGAGATCAACCTGGAACCCGCCAGCCGAAGCCAGCTCGACCGTCATATCAATGGGAAAGCCATAGGTGTCGTGCAGGCGAAACGCTTCTTCTCCAGGCACCACGTTCTGGCTGTTGCCTTCGAGGCTCGAAAGCAGGTTCTCCAACCTGCTCATGCCGACGTTCAACGTTCTGTCGAACGCTTGCTCTTCATGGGCGATGACGCGCGCGATATCTTGCCGGCGTGCCTGAAGCTCGGGGTATCGATCGGCAAAATTCTGCACGACAATATCAGCGATCTCGCCCATGAGCGGACCGCTGCTGCCCAGCGCCCGTGCTTTCTGAATAGCCCGGCGGAGAATGCGGCGCAGGACATAGCCGCGCCCCTCGTTGGACGGTCGAACGCCATCGGCGATTAGGAACGTCACGCCACGGGCGTGATCGGCGATGATGCGCAGAGCGTTGTCAGTTGTCTCATCATCTCCGTATCGCACGTCGAGCAGCCCAGCGGCCGTGTCGATGATCGGTCGGAATAGATCGGTTTCGTAGATTGAGTTGACGCCCTGGAGCACCATCGAAATGCGCTCTAGCCCCATGCCGGTGTCAACATTCTGACGGGCAAGCTTTCGGGTCGATCCATCCAGCTCGCGGAACATCCCCATGAAGACGAGGTTCCAGATCTCGACGTAGCGATCCTCATCCTCGCTCATCGGACCCCGACCGTCATCGCCTCGTTCGCTGAACTGCAGATCGACGTAGATTTCGGAGTTGGGGCCGCACGGACCAGAGTCACCGACTGGACCCCAGAAATTACCGGGGTCAACCTGAATCTTGCGGCGTGGGACGCCGATCTTCTCGTGCCAGTAGTCACCCGAGTACTCGTCGTCAGGGTGGATCGTGACCCAGATTGCACCGGCCGGGATCCCGAACGGACCGGTCACGAGCTCCCATGCCAAGTCAATGGCGCGATCCTTGAAGTAGTCTCCGACCGAGAAGTTGCCGAGCATCTCGAAGAACGTCAGGTGCGTAGAGTCGCCAACTTCAGCAACGTCGTCGGCCGCGCCAACCGCGCGGAAGCACTTTTGTATTGATGTCAGGCGCGGACCGGGTGGTTGCTCCAGACCAAGGAAAAAAGGCGTCATCTGTTGCATACCTGCGGTCGTAAGCAGCACCGTCGGGTCGTTGTGCGGGATCAGCGAAGATGACGGCACCTCGATGTGACCGTGCTCAACGAAGAAGTCGATGAAGGTTTTTCGGATCTCGTGACTCTGCATCTCTCTGGCCATCCATTACCGTCCGGGGTCGTTCAAGCCGTAGCGCGTAAGTGTATCGAAATCCGATAAGCAAGCTGAAAACAACGCGTGGCCGACCACCAGGCAGAGTGTACGTACAGTATGCACGTTCAGTGCCGGACTGTCAAACTGCTGAATCCCGGAAGGTTGGCAATAACCGTATAATAGTAAGGCTATGAGTATGAAGCTGACAGACAGACTATCCACGCTCGCTCCCAAACCGGGCGTATACATCTTCCGAAACAACACGGGCAAGGTCATTTACGTTGGCAAGGCCTCGTCGTTGCGGAACCGCGTGCGCTCGTACTTCCAGGCTCGTCACAACCTTGACCCCAAGACACGCGAGCTCGTGAGCCATATCGCTGATTTCGAAGTGATCCGGACCGACACCCCTGCCGAAGCGCTGATCCTTGAAAATGAGCTGATCAAGCGCCATCAGCCGCGCTACAACGTGATGCTGAAGGACAGCAAGACCTACCCCTATATCCGCATCACCAACGAAGAGTGGCCACGCGTTATCAGCACGCGCAAGATCGTCCACGATGGCTCGACCTACTTCGGCCCGTTCACCTCAGCCGGTTCTGTCCACCGTACTCTGGACGTGCTGAACAAGATCTTCCCCTACCGCCGGTGCGACATCAACATCACCGGTAAAGCCGAGCGACCATGCATGTACTACTACATCGGCCGCTGTCTGGGTCCATGCAGCGGCGAGACGACGAACGAGCATTACATGGAGATTATCGAGGGAGTCAAGCTCTTCCTCTCCGGTCGCGCCGAAGACCTATTGCCGGACATGCGGGCCGAGATGGAGGCCGCTGCCGAGAATCTGGACTTCGAGCTGGCGGCAAAACGTCGCGACGAGATCACGGCCATCGAACACATTCTTGAGCGGCAGAAGATCGTCTCCAGTAAGGGCAACGACGCCGACATCATCGCGATCGCTCAAGGCCCGGGTGGCGATGCTGGCGCACAGGTCACCTTCGTTCGCAATGGCAAGATGCTCGGTTCTGAGCACTTTGCAATGACGGGTGCGCGCATCGAGGACGATCCAGCGGCGATTCTCGGCTCGTTCGTGACGCAGTTCTATGAGGATGCCGCGGTCGTGCCATCGGAACTGGTGCTGGAGCACGAGATACCCGAATCCGAAGACGTGATTGCGTTCCTCGAGAAGCGGCGCGGCAAGCGTGTGAAGTTGACGGTGCCAAAGCGTGGCCAGAAGCGACAATTGATCGAGATGGTTGCCAAGAGCGCCGCCGAGAACTTGAAGCTCGACCGCCTGCGCTGGCTGAGCGACGAACAGAAGCTGACTGCCGCCATGAGCGAGCTGTCTGATGCCCTGCTGCTGCCCGATCTGCCACGACGTATCGAGTGCTACGACATTTCGACGCTACAAGGCACCAACACGGTCGCATCGATGGTCGTCTTCATCGATGGAAAGCCCAGCAAAAAGCACTACCGGCGATTCACGATCAAGACCGTCGACGGTCAGGACGACTTTGCATCGATGCGTGAGGTCATCGGCCGGCGCTTCCGCAGGCTGAACGAGGAAGAGGACACGAAGTCCTGGACCGAGAAGCCAGACTTGGTCATCATCGACGGTGGCAAAGGCCAGTTGAATGCTGCACTGAGTGCCCTACTCGAGCTTAGAGTCGAGGTACCAGTGGCTGGGCTCGCCAAGGAGAACGAGGAGCTCTTCCTGCCCGGTCGACCCCAACCGGTGATCTTGCCACGCGACTCGCAGGCGCTCTATCTCGTACAGCGAATCCGCGACGAGGCACACAGGTTCGCGGTGACGTTCCAGCGCAAGCGCAGAAGTAAGAGCGCGTTCCGATCCGAGCTAGACGAACTGAAGGGCGTTGGCCCCAAGCGCAAGAAGGCACTCATCAAGAAATTCGGTAGCGTGCGTGGCATCAAGGGCGCAAGCGTCGAAGATCTCGCCAGCGTCGATGGAATCGGCCCAGCCCTTGCGGAAGAGATTCACCGCTCTCTGGGGCAGCCGTGACGGAAATTGTGGGCCCCGATCAGCTCGAACGCTGTGTCGAGCTCCTGAACGCAGGGCATGTCATCGGCGTACCCACCGACACGGTCTACGGCATTGCCGCCTCACTCCAGCACCCCAACGCCATCGAGCAAATCTACGCGATCAAAGGCAGGCCAGAGATCAAGCCGATCCCCATTTTGGTGGCCGATGTCGCGGCGGCTGAGGCGGTGGCTGAAAGCTTTCCCGCGCAGGCCAGGATAGCCGCTGAAGCGCACTGGCCCGGAGCGCTAACGGTTGTCGTGCCAGCTGGACGCGTTGTGCCCGCGGAGGCATTAGCTGGGGGCACGACAGTCGGCGTCAGGATGCCGGACCATCCCCTGATGCTCGACCTGCTTTGTGCCTGCGGCGGGGCACTCGCCGTGACAAGCGCAAATCGATCTGGTGAACTCCCAGCAATAACCGCGGGAGAGGTGCAGTCCGCGCTCCACGGACGCATCCCGATTGTTCTCGACGGTGGCGTGGCACCCGGAGGATCGGCGTCGACGGTTGCCGAGTTCAGCGGGGGCTCGGTGATCGTGCACCGGGAGGGCCCGATTCCCGCTGCTGAACTCGAGCCCGCATCGGCCAGTGGTTTTGAACCCACGCCTGCAGCATTTCAGATTTCGTCGAAATCAGTCGATGCAGTGTTGACGCTCGTGCCTTTGCTCTTAACGATCCTCTGGGGAGCGTTGTTGCGCGGCACTGAAGTCGACCCGACTGGGTTCCCGATCGTATCCGGCGCATCACGAGGCCTCTATATGCTGGCGATCACCCTGTCGGCATTTGCGTTCGTGGCGCGAATCGACTCGATGGACTGGCCGGTACCCTCCTGGCGTCAGATCACTGGCACGTCGCTTGCGACACTAGGTTCGCTCATTGCCGTGATGCAGTTTCACGACTGGCAGGAGATAGTCTTGTTCGCGCTCCTGGCGGCTATCGGTGCTACATCGGTCACACGTGAAGCCGGAGCGATGTTATCGGGGCGGCTGCACGAGATGGCGATGCAGGCTGTGCCGATCGTGCTGAGTTCTGGCGTGCTGATCTCAATGATCTATGGGTTTCGGGCGCGCACCGTCGTTGGCGGTACTGCAACAGCCATCATCGCGATCCTCTGGTTCGTGGCACTGCAAACGAGCCGTGAGGACGTGCTCAAGCGACTCCCATCGATCTTTGTTGCCGCAGTTCTGACACTCGAGCTGCACTGGGTTATGGACCACTGGCCAAGCAGCCGGTGGGCAGGGGGCGCTATCCTTAGCCTGGCGCTCGGCGCGCTGATCGCCACACTTCAGATCCGGTCGCGTCGTGGCGAGCAAGAGATGGAATTGGGCGAGAGGCACGAGCCCGACCGTGAATTCTCCAGATGACAACCAAGGGCTCTTCGATCAGAATCGTGAGCGTTTTCTAGAGCAACACGGGCCACTCGCTGCCCGGATGCGTCCGCGCTCGCTCGACGACTTCGTCGGGCAGGAGAAGGTGATCGGCGAAGGCAGCGTGATTCGGCGAATGCTGGAGCGCGGTCAGCTGAGCTCGATGATCTTCTGGGGGCCTCCGGGAGTTGGCAAAACGACGCTAGCCCGGCTGCTCTCTCGCTCGATCGATGCGGACTTCAGTCAACTTTCAGCCGTCTCATCCGGGGTCGCCGATCTCCGGCGTGAGGTCGCAGCAGCACGAGAACGTCTGGGCATGCAAGGTCGCCGGACGATCCTGTTCATCGACGAGATCCACCGCTTCAACAAGGCACAGCAAGACGCGATATTGCCGCACGTCGAGGACGGCTCGGTGATCCTGATTGGAGCAACCACCGAAAATCCCTCGTTTGAGGTGAATGCACCCCTGCTCTCCCGAGCACGGGTAATCGTCCTTGAATCCCTGAGTGATGATGACATCCGGGAAATCCTGCTACAGGCACTCAATGACACCGAGCGAGGTCTTGGCAATCTCCGTCTCAAGATCAGTGACGAAGCGCTGGACACGCTCGTGAACCTCAGCAATGGCGACGCCCGCTTTGCCTTGAACACGCTCGAAATGACCAGTCAGGCCGTGCCGATGGCTGGGGAGATCGATCTTGACACGGTTGCGGCCTCGGTCCACCGCCGCGCCGCGGTTTATGACAAATCAGGCGATGGCCATTTCGACACCATTTCTGCGTTGCACAAGTCCATTCGCGATTCCGACCCAGACGCCGCGCTGTACTGGCTTGCACGCATGCTTGATAGCGGCGACGAACCGCTCTACATCGCGCGCCGCCTGGTGCGCATGGCGAGCGAGGACATTGGGCTTGCAGCACCAAACGCACTCGCGATCACGATGTCGGCTCAACAAGCAGTTCACTTCATTGGCATGCCGGAAGGCGCCCTGGCACTTGCCGAGGCGACGGTCTATCTCGCGCTTGCGCCCAAGAGCAACGCCGTCTACCAGGCATTTGCTGCGGCCCGCGAGGATGTCGAGTCGACCAGGAACGAGCCGGTGCCGCTACACCTGCGAAATGCCGTGACAGGCTTGATGCGTGGCCTGGGATACGGCGAAGGCTATCAGTACGCGCATGATGACCCGGACGCCATCACTGATCAGGTGAATCTGCCAGAGAATCTGGCTGGCAAGAGATACTATCACCCAACAGCCCACGGACATGAGGCGACGCTTCAAAAGCGCATGGAAGAGATCGCCAGACAGCGTGAGATCCGGCGCAAACAACGGAGGAATGAATGAGTCTGATACGCTCCCGAGTCGGCCGAGCTGCGGATGAGTTACGTCCGGTATCAATCGAAACGGATGTCGCAATGAACGCCGAGGGATCGGCGCTGATCAAGGCTGGCAACACCCACGTCTGGTGTACCGCCAGCGTCGAAGACAGCGTGCCGCGCTGGCTCGAAGCATCAGGTCAAGGCTGGGTAACCGCCGAATACTCACTGCTTCCACGCTCCACAAATACTCGCATCTCACGCTCACGCGCATCTGGTTCCGGAAGGTCGCAAGAGATCTCCCGGCTGATCGGGCGATCCTTGCGAGCGGGCATAGACATGGCGGCGCTAGGGCCACGAACGATCACTATCGACTGCGATGTGATGCAGGCTGACGGAGGCACAAGGACGGCGGCGATCACCGGAGGGTTCGTTGCGCTCGCGCTCGCCTGCCGGCACCTCAGCCGAGCGAGCCAGGTACGTCGATCACCAATACGAACGAACATCGCGGCGGTCAGCGTCGGAGTTGTCAGCGGCGCAGTCCGGCTCGATTTGGATTACCGCGAAGATACCAACGCAGATGTCGACTTCAACGTCGTCATGGATGCGGCCGGTCGCTACGTCGAACTTCAAGGCAGCGCCGAGGGTCGCAGTTTCACGCAGGAGCAACTCGACGAGATGCTCAAGCTCGCACGCGGTGGCATTGAATCATTGATCGAAGCCCAGAATACAGCTCTGGGGAGCTAAGGAGCTAGCTCAGTCGAACACGCTCGGTTGCCGAGCTCTTTGCGACCGTGCCGATGAGGATGCCATCAGAGACAGCCTCCAGAACCTGATTGACGCCCTCGGGCCGGCAAACAATGATGTACCCGATCCCCATATTAAAGACGCGATAGCACTCATCTTTAGCGATATTGCCGACCTCTGCAAGGTAATCCATGATCGGTGGCGTCTGCCAGCTCGAAGTGTCGATTTGGGCTTGCAAGCCGTCAGGGATAACTCGCGACAGATTGCCCGGTATGCCGCCGCCCGTGATGTGCGCCATCGCCGTGATCTGGCGACTCTCCAGCGCCCGGGAGATTGACCCCAAATAGGCGCGGTGCGGCGTCAGGAGGGCGTCGCCGAGGCTTAGGTCAGCGTTCCACGCGGTTGGCTCTGCCAGGCGCTGCCGGCTCACGTCATCATCATCAAGCTTCAACGCTGTGCGAATAAGCGAATAGCCGTTCGTATGAAAGCCGTCGCTCGGGACGCCGATAATCGCATCGCCAGCCTCGACTGCCGAACCATTGATAATCGACTCCTGGTCAACCATGCCGATGATGACACCGGCGAGATCGAAATCGTCGCCGTGATAGATGCCTGGCATCTCGGCGGTCTCGCCACCGAGCAGCGCAATGCCCAGTGTTTCGCACGCCTCGGCAATGCCCGAAATGACCGTGACTGCAGCCTCGGGATCGAGCTTGCCGGCCGCGAAGTAGTCGAGAAAGAAGAGCGGTCTCGCTCCGCAGGCCAGAATATCGTTCGTGCAGTGGTTGACAATGTCGTGTCCGACGCCGCGGCGATTACCCGTGAGGTTAGCCAGCTTGAGCTTCGTCCCCACGCCGTCGATGCTCGCTACCAGGGTTGCGCCTTGCGATGTCGGTCCAATTTTGAAGAATCCGCCGAAATGACCGAGACCACTCAGAACGTTCGGTGTCTGGGTGCGCCGTGCGGCCTCCAGAATGCCCTGAACGACGGCGTCGCCCGCATCGATGTCCACACCAGCATCGCTATAGCGCAAGCCGTGTTCCTGACCCGATCTCTCCGACATTGCCCAGGCACTCCCTTACCCTACAGCGTGCTTTCGAAAGCGCTGACATCACACTGAAAGCCGTCGAATCGTTCGCGATATCGCTCCGGTACGAAGCCCCCGAGGACAGTCCCCTCTTCACAGAAGCGCTCGTCTTCGATCTGCCCGACCCGATGGAACAGGTCAACCAGCTCGCTGCGATCATACGGGATCAGCACATCGAGGTAGGCGTAACTGGAGCTCGAAGAGATCGCATGGTCGATCGCCTCCAGAAGTTTGTCGATACCTTCGCCAGTGACCGCCGAGACCGCTACGTGATCTTCTGGCAGATCCTCGAGGGGAACGGCCGGTTCGATGCCTTGCTTGTGAATTCGATCGACCTTGTTCAAGACCGTGATGACTGGCTTCGCTTCAAGACCCAACTCATCCAGGATCTCCAGCACAGTATCGGCTTGTTCGACTGCACTCGGACTGGTGACATCGAGCACATGCACGAGCACCGTCGCCTCTGATACCTCTTCTAGAGTGGCGCGGAACGCGGCGATCAGTGTCGGCGGCAAATTGTGAATGAAGCCGACGGTGTCGGTGATCAGTGCGGCCCGGCTGCTCGGGAGGCGAATGCGGCGGGTAGTTGGGTCGAGTGTCGCGAAAAGCTGATCGCGCTGAATCACGCCAGCATCGGTCAGGTGGTTGAGTAGTGTCGATTTGCCAGCGTTTGTGTAGCCGACCAGAGCGATGATCGGGATGCCGGAGCGCCGCCGGCGCTGGCGGTAGAGCTCGCGATGGCGATGCACCTGTTCGAGCTGCTGCTTGAGCTGGTGGATGCGGTTCTCTGCCAACCGGCGGTCGACTTCGAGTTGCGTCTCGCCTGGGCCACGCAGGCCCACTCCGCCGACGCCTTGACGCGAGAGGTGGCTCCACATATTCGTCAGGCGTGGCAGACGGTACTCGAGTTGCGCCAGCTCGACTTGCAGACGGCCTTCGTGTGTTACTGCATGGCGCGCGAAGATATCGAGGATCAGGGTTGGCCGGTCGATCACCTTGCGGTCGATCTCTTCGCCATTGGTGACCTTGCGCTCGATGTTGCGTAGCTGACCCGGCGACAACTCATCGTCAAAGACGACGACAGTTGCATCGAGCTCTCCCATTAGGTCAATGAGCTCGTCAAGTTTGCCGGTGCCAACGTAGCTGCGTGGGTGTGGATGGTCGAGGTTCTGCGTTACCGAACCAACTACATTGAGGTCGGCAGTCTCACACAGCAGTGCAAGCTCCTCTAGTGCCGTCTCGCTGCTCCAACCATCATCTCGATAATCGACTCGCGCGAGGACTGCTCGTTCTCGCTGGAGATCGGAGGTTGCTATGAACTCACCTGAAATGGACGTGCTCCGCTCATTCATCGCCAAGGACGTTAAGTGGAAATTGTACGCGCACCGTCAATTTTAGGTGCTCGCGAGAGGGGATCACGCTTCGGGGAAGACGAGATTGTCGCGACGCACGGCAGGGTGCGGCTGGCCGGCGCGGTCGCGATAGATGCCACGCATTTGTGGCGGCAACATGCGGGCCAGCTCGATCATCATCGCGTCTGTCAAGTCATCAGCTCGATACTTCGAGCCATCGGACGCGTGCGTCTCCAGCCGAAACGGCTCCCCGAAATAGAC
This sequence comes from uncultured Thermomicrobiales bacterium, assembly GCA_964399615.1. GTDB lineage: Bacteria > Chloroflexota > Chloroflexia > Thermomicrobiales > CFX8 > CAYNTE01. Next base: position 6,358 of record CAYNTE010000034.1, on the reverse strand, counting down.
CTCGACCTTTGGATAGCGTCTGCGCGCGGCTCGCTGCTTTTGGCCGTTCAACGGCAAGTCGTCGGAGCCGACGATCACGCAGGGAATAACCGGCGCTTGCGCCTGTACTGCTACCAGCGCCGCGCCAGGGAATGGTTCCTTGAGGCCGCCAGTCACCGAGCGCGTTCCCTCGGGATACATCCCGACCAGCAGCCCCTCTTGAATTGTTGAGACAGCGGTGCGGATCGCGTGGCGATCGGCGCGACCGCGGTCGACGGGGAAAGCACCCGCCTGGCTGGCAAACCAACGCAGCACCGGCATGTCCCAAACTTCCTTCTTGGCCATCCAGAGTATTGGACGGGTCGTCGCCGAGAGCATCAGGATAGGGTCTGAATTGTGGATGTGGTTACCGATCACCAGGGCGCCGCCACGTTTCGGGATATTGGCCTCGCCATAGATCCTGAAGCGCATGAGGACGCGCAGAGCCGGCAGGACGAAGATTCGCAACGTGTAAAAAAAGATGTGCTTCCAGCGCCTGCGAAATGACAGGCGGCGGTTGAAAATGGGATCGATGATCATTGGGCACCCTCGGGACAAGGGTGGCCTTTGCCTTCAGCAAGTCCCGCCTTGACCGCGTGAACAATCAGGCAAGCAACTTGCTCTTCGGATCGACCCTGAGTCTGGATACAGACAGCGTCGTCGGCGGGACGCAGCGGCGAGATGTCGCGCGTTTTGTCTACCCTGTCCCGCTCTTCGAGATCGTTGAGCACCGTCTGGTAGGTGATATCGAGCCCCCGTTCGCGAAGCTCGCCGTAGCGTCTGCGAGCGCGCTCGTCGACTGGAGCATCGAGAAAAAATTTGAATTCTGCATCGGGCAAGATGACCGTGCCAATGTCACGTCCGATCATCACGACGCGTCCCTCGCGGCCGATGCGTCGCTGCTCAATGACGAATGCCTCTCGTACCCCAGGGTTGGCGGCGATCGGCGGGAGGATATGATCGATCTCTGGCGTCCGGAGATCCCAGGTAACGTCTTCACCGTTCACCAAAATATCGTGCGCTCTACCGTCTTCGACAGTTGATGGGCGCAGCGTTAGCTCGGTCTTGCGCGCGATTTCCGCGACTGCGCTGGCGTCATTGGGATCAACGCCGGTCAGAACCACCCCGCGTGCAGCTGCACGATAGAGCAAACCAGTATCGAACTCGATGGCGTCGAGATCGCGCGCCACAAGCCGGCCAACCGTCGTCTTGCCAGCAGCAACGGGTCCATCGATGGTCACGGCAAAGCAGATCTCGGTCACGATGAATCACGCCTGCGCTGAGGCGGCCGGCCAGAGCGGCGCTGCTGCCGGGGGTTGCGACGATCACGTTGGTTTCGGTCATAGTGCCGGCGATCTCGCTGATCTCGTCCGCGCGAGGCACCACCGATGCGTGGACTTGGCCGGGGTGGAGCCTCGACAAACCCCACAGCATCTCGCAGTTGCTCAAGTTCGCCATCACTGAGATCGCGCCATGTGCCGCGAGGAAGCGTGCCTAACTGGATCGGGCCGATCCTGATTCGTGTCAGCTTCACAACCGGGTAATTGACGGTATCGAAGATGCGCCGGACGATGCGGTTGCGACCTTCGTGGAGACCAATTTGCACGACAGTGCCAGCTTCGGCCTGACGAATCGGCCGGACAAACGTCGGGATCGTCCGACTTCCTTCCACCGTGATGCCGCGCCGTATTTCATCTAGCACTGCTGGTGGCGGGGCCCCGTCGAGAACTGCCTCATAGACCTTCTCGATCTCGTTGCTGGGATGCATGATCTTGTTGGCCAGCGCGCCATCGTTGGTGAAGATCAGCAGTCCCTCTGTCTGGCGATCGAGACGGCCGACAGGAACCACCCGCTGCTGGATATCGATAAGATCCATGACGGTTCGTCGACCGCGCTCATCACTCATGGTCGTGATATATCCCGATGGCTTGTTCAGCATGAGGTAGCGAGGGAGATCAAGGACGACTGGTTTGCCATCGACTTCGATCCGCGCCCGGCGTGGATTGACACGCGTACCCAACTCGGTGACGACTTCGCCATCGACGCGCACCCTTCCAGCCACAATAAGCTCTTCAGATCGACGTCGCGATGCCACGCCTGCGCTGGCCAGCACTTTCTGCAGGCGATCTCCCTGACGACCAGGGTCTTGCTGGTCACTCGCCCGCGGGTTGACCGGGTGGGATTCGTTCGTGTTGTTGCTCGTCACTTGGTGGAGTTCCTCCCGTCGACTCACTGGCTGAGTATACGGGGAGTATCGCTAGAATCTCATCCCCGAGCTTGAATACGACGTTGCCACGTTCGCCATTCGGGCCTGATTCTGACTCCAGTTCGAGGCTATATGAGACCTTCTCCGACTCTGCTTCGGTCATCAGGATCGTCCTGCCAGCGGGCATCCAGAGGCCTTGCTCGGCAAGTTCCGCCGTAGCACCCAGCGAATCTGACTTGCTGCCGAGCTGAACCCACTCCACCTGCTCTTCTAACGTCGCGAGAATGGTGGCGACATCGGCATAGCGGTCGTCACTGCCCAAGACGATGATGAGCACGACATGTCCGCCAATTCTGAAAGCCGAAATGAGGCACTCTCCAGCAGCGATTTCGGTGCCGGTCTTAACTCCAATCGCTTCACCGGTCTGAACGAGCTGATTGGTGCTCCAGAGTTCGATGTCTCTGGCATTCGGGCCTGCGACGTTGAGTGTCACCGTAGGCGTACCGACGATCTTGCGCAGCAACCAATCGTCGAGCACCAATACGCTGGCACGTGCCAGATCGCGAGCGCTGGAGAGCTCGTTGGGATCATCAAGACCGATAGGGTTCGTGAACGTCGAAGCCAGCATGCCATGCTGCTGCGCAAAGGTATTCATCTCCTGCACAAACCTGCCGATAGGATCATCCGTCTCAGGATCGAGCACAAGCCCCGCGGTTCGAGCTAGCGCATTCACCGCGTCTGCGCCGGAGACCACGAGCGCGCCATAGAGGAGCTGCTCGACAGTGAGGATGTCTCCCGGAATCAGATCAACGCGCGAGATCGTCGCATCGACCAGATCACTCTCGATGATCTCGATCTCCTGATCGAGCGGGAGCAGGTCCCGAACCAGAAGCGCACCGACGATCTTGACGGTACTGGCCGGCGGGAGAGCCGTATCGGCTTCGAGGGCATAAAGCTGGGTGCCGGTGGTGAGGTCAATAGCAAGGGCGGCGGAGGCACTGAGCTGGGGCTGGATGAGCTCCGTGTCGGTGCTGTTTGAGTTCGCGCTGACGGCTGGGGTGTACGGGATAACTGGGATAATACTCGGGAACACCAACAAGGAAAGCAAGAGTGTGATCAATGCGTGCTTTCTCACCAGTCCCACCAGCCAGTTCTCCCCTCACACGAACGCACCGCGCGTCGACATCCAGTATAAGAAGCATCGGGATTTTCATCCGACACGGTGTGTTAGGCTTTTTCCGTCCGAGTGTTGTTTCACCAAGGACGTTGGAAAATGACTGAAAATGGAGACCCGCGCCAGTTTGTGCGGCGCGCGGTCGCGGACCTTCAACCCTATAGTCCCGTCACTTCGCCAGAAGCGCTCGCGCAGCGGCTCGGCATGCCGATCAACCGGATCGTAAAGCTCGACTCGAACGAGAATCCATACGGTTGCTCGATACAGGTACAGGAGACGCTGGGAGCATTCGATCGCTACTCCATGTACCCCGACGCACAGGCGCAACGAGTGCGAGAGCGGCTCGCGATCTACGCTGGATCCAAAGTCGACAGGATCATCGCCGGTAACGGCTCTGATGAGATCATCGATTTACTGATGCTCGTAACCATTGATCCCGAAGATGAGGTCATCATTCCAGAGCCGACCTTCGGCGTCTATCGTGCCCGTGCCGAGCTCTTCGGCGCCAACGTGGTCACGGTCGACAGACTGGAGAACTTTGACCTCGATATCGACGGCATTGCCGCAGCCGTGACAGACCGCACCAAGCTCATTATGGTGTGCTCGCCCAACAATCCGACGGGCAACCCGGTCAACCATCAAGACATCGTGCGCCTGCTCCGGCTGGGCCCGCTAGTGGTCGTTGACGAGGCGTACTTCGAATTCAGTGGCAAGACCGTCGTGCCGCTGATGGGTGAGTTCGACAACCTCATTGTGTTGCGCACCTTTTCGAAGTGGGCCGGGATAGCTGGCCTGCGATTTGGATACGCCATGTTGCCGCAGGGCATCGCTGAGAATATCTGGAAAGTCAAAGCACCGTTCAATGTCAATGTCGCAGCATTGCTGGCGGTCGAGGCCTCACTCGACGACGTTGAGTACCTGCATCTAACGATTAATTTGATCCGGAATGAACAGCGACGTCTGAGCCGGCGCCTGTCTGAGATTGGCGTGCTTGAACCGCTGCCTAGCGCGGCGAATTTCTTGCTCTGTCGCGCAGTTGACGGTGACGCCGGCGACATCTTCCTGAGACTTGAGGACCGCGGGATTATGGTCCGCCGCCTCGGTGGTGAGCGGTTGAAGAATTATCTGCGCGTCAGCGTCGGTCGACCCGAAGACACCGACCGGCTGATCTCCGCTCTGCAAACGATCGCCGCCCGTGTCTGAACGTGTCGCCGTCATCTCTCGAACAACTGCCGAGACGAGCGTCCAGCTTTCGCTAGACATCGACGGCGGTGATCAGATTGAGATCTCGACCGGCGTTGGCGCGCTCGATCACTTCCTGACACTCTTTGCCCGCCACGGGCTCTTCGATCTCAGCGTCCACGCCCAGGGAGACCTCAGCGTCGACGCACATCACACAGTCGAAGACGTGGCAATCTGTCTCGGTCAAGCGATCCACCAGGCGCTTGGGGATCATCGCGGCATCCGGCGCACCGCCGATGTGGCCGTGCCGATGGACGAGGCGCTCGCGCACGTGGCGGTCGATTGCGCTGGGCGATCCTACTTCGTGATGCGCGACGCCTTCGTTGCTCCGGCAGTTGGAGATCTGGAAACCGATCTCGTACGGCACTTTCTGGACACGCTGTCGCGTGAGGCACGCATTAATATCCACGTCGTCACGCTCTACGGCGACAACGCTCATCATCAGGTCGAAGCCATCTTCAAAGCTTTCGGGCGCGCGCTCGATGCGGCGACGACCGTCGATCCTCGCCAAGAAGACCGCTTGCCTTCGACCAAAGACCACATCGAGGGCAGCACCAGCTAGCTCCTTGCCACTTTGCCTTGTAGTCACTTCCTCTTTGTAGTCATGTACGTGTATCATCCTGTCTAGATATGGGCTTAGCCTGCATACGTACGCCCGTTGTTGAGGTCGCTGTGATTCGCCATGTGACAACAGTCCTACTGCTGATAGTCATTTGTGTCGCCGGAGCTGGCGTGCTCGACGTGCGTGCGGAGGAAGCACCCGACCAGAGCCTGCCGCGACTCTACTTCCCCGACAGGCGGCAAGCCATTGACGGCCACCTGGCTGGCTACTGGCTTGAGCACGGTGGAGCGTCCGCCTTTGGCTATCCAGTCGGCACACCGAAGATCGATCGCAACACTCTGACGCAGTGGTTCGACTACGCACGGCTGGAATACAACCTCGTAACCGGGTCGATCAATCGGCCGGCGCTCGGAGTCGTTCACGCCGAGGCAGCTGGATATGCCCGCTGGCTGAAGCAGTTCCAGCCGGTCGCACCAGACGCTACGGAAGGCCGCTACTTCTTTCAAACCCGGCACTCGCTCGCGCCCAAGATTCGAGCATTTTATGAGACACGCGAGATGAGCTCGCGACTCGGCGCGCCGATTTCCGAGCCACTCACTATCAACGGTGACCAGATGCAATTCTTCGAGTATGGTGCAGTGAGCTGGAATGGTGATGGAGCTCCACAACTTGCTCGTCTCGGTGCGATGGATGCGCGGTTGCACGGCGTAGATATCCGCCACGTCGAGCGGCAACCAGACGACATTGCCTGGGGCTCCGCAGCGATGATGACCTTTGCGGACCAGATGAGCGGCGAGCGATGGATCGAGGTCGACCTCAGTCGAACGCTGGCGATGGCGTGGGTCGGCGATGTCATGCTCGCCGCCAGCCCCGTGGTGATCGGGCCGCCAGAGTCACCGACACCTACCGGCGAGTTCGAGATCTACATCCGGCATGAGGTGCAGGATCTCAGCGGTATCGGTTGGGATGGCAGCCCGTACTACGCTCCCGGAACGCCGTGGGTGATGTACTTCTACCAGGACTTCGGCTTCCACGGCTCGACCTGGCGCTACAAATACGGCTGGGCAGCCGGCCAGGGCTGCGTCGTCTCCCCCGCCCCATTCGCCGAACAGATCTGGCGCTTCGCCGACTACGGCACCCGCGTCGTCATCCACGA
>CAYNTE010000033.1:8451-23340 GCA_964399615.1 uncultured Thermomicrobiales bacterium | reverse complement strand
CCGCCATCCGGTAGACGACCGCACGCAATGATTCGTCCTCATAGGCGACGGTCGGATTCGGGAGGATCAGGCTACGCAGGTGTGCATCGGGATTGTCTTCATCCGGGTGTCGCAGGAATTCTTCGAGTGAGTTCCGCGGAATGACACCGACCATGTCGCCGTTCTCATCGGTTACTGGATAGAGGCGTTGTGCGAGCGACCCTCGATCTGTTTCAACGAACGGGGCCTCGAACTTGCCTTCGGAGAGCATGCGCTGAGGGATCGCTTCGATATTGGTGCGCATCACTTCGCGCACGAAGAGGATCTCCATAGGATCGATGGCGTACTCGCGACTGACATGGAAGCCGCGTCTACTGATCTTCTCGGTCAGGATCGAGCGTTTCATCACCAGCACGGTAAAGCCGTGGGCGATGGTCGTGGCGACGAGTAGCGGTAGCAGTGCATTGAGATCATGGGTAATCTCGAGAATGAAGACGATGCCAGTGAAGGGCGACCGCATGGTGCCGCCCATGATTGCCCCCATCGACATCATGGGCCAGAAGCCCGCGCCCTCATTCGGCAAGAATAAGCTGGTGATGCCACCCAGTGCGCCGCCCATCATGAGCAATGGGGCCAGCACGCCGCCTGAGGTGCCCGAGCCGAGGGCAACGGCCCAGATCGTGGACTTGACGATCAGCACACCAAAGAAGACGTCGGTCGAGACATTACCAGAGAGCAGCTCTTCAATCGTTGCGTAGCCAACGCCGAGTGCCTGGGGGTAGAAGAAGCCGCCGATGCCAACGGCTAGTCCGCCGATTGCTGGCCACCACATCCAGTGGATGGGCAGCTTTTGGAACGCATCCTCGGCAGCATAGACTGCTTCGGTCAAGAACGTGGAGAGGACGCCAGCGAGCAAACCGACGAGAACACACCCCAGAAAACCCCACGGGCCGATGAAGCCGGGATGGACTGCGGCAGGAAAGATCGGCCCCGATCCAATGACGTAGTAGCGGAAGATCGCTGCTGTCGCGCTGGCGAGTGCAACCGGCACCATGCTGCGGGGCTTCCACTCGAAGAGCAAGAGCTCGACCGCGAGCAAGGTCGAGGAGACTGGCGCGGCAAATGTCGCTGACATACCAGCGGCGGCCCCGGCTACCAGGAGGGTCTTGCGTTCGGCAGATGTAAGTCGCAGGAATTGAGCGAATAGAGAGCCGAACGCCCCGCCTGTCATAATGATCGGACCCTCTGCGCCGAACGGTCCACCAGTACCAATCGCGACGGCGGACGAGGTCGGTTTGAGCAGGGTTACCTTCGGGCTGATGCGGCTCCCATTCAAGAGGATGGATTCGATAGCTTCGGGGATGCCGTGCCCGCGGATCCGTTCAGAGCCATAGCGAGCCATGAAGCCGACGATCAAGCCACCGATGACCGGAACCAGGATGATAGCGGGACCGAGCACACTCTTGTCGGGCTGAACGAGATCGCTATCCCAGCGCAGGAAGAACGCGAGGTTGGTGACAATGCCGATCAACCAGAGAAGGATTTTGGCGATAATTGCCCCGGCTACGCCAAGGATGATCGCCAGACCAGAGACGAAGACGACGCGATTGGTGGTGGTAAAGTCGCCTAATTCGGGGTCGCTCTCATCGTAGCCAATGTGCTGTGCTAACCGGTTCAACAGGCTGGCGCGGCCCGTACCAGCGCGTTGCGATGCCCCGTCAAGAACTGTCCCGCTCAATCACGTGCCCCTTCCCGGACGCTCCATCGTCAGGGAGCGCCTCAAAACTGTTTTCTCCTTCGATGACGTTGAGCAAAGCGCTGACCAGGCGCGGACCGCTGGATTTGAGTTCTGCCCAGTGAGCCGCGGCGAGCTCCTGCAGGAGCGCCTCGCCTTCGGGAGTGATCGAGACCAGCACTTGTCGCCGGTCGTCGGGGTTGCGTCTGCGCCGAACCAAATCGCGCTGCTCGGTGCGGTCGATCAGCTCAACGGTGCTGTTGTGTTGCAGCAGCAGACGCTCGGCTAACTCCCCGATGGTGGGATCTCCTCCGTCCGATAGCCCCATGATGGCCAGCAGCAATTGGTGTTGCTGGGGTTCGAGCCCTACACTACGGGCCGCCTGTTCGCTGAAGCTGGTAAAGCGCCGGATGCGGTAGCGAAACTCGCCGAGCGCTTTGAGATCGCGATTCGAAACGGGCCGTGACATAGTGATAGGCTCCCTTGGGGTATATCGCATCACGAGATAATTCTTATCATAGATCAGCGCCGGTGAAAAGGGGGATTCCCGTCTATCACCATAGAGGCATGTCAGTTTAACGTCAGAATATTCGCGGCACGATCAACAGGAGCCGACGTCTGAGGATCAACGCAGGCAAGGTTGGTCGCGGTCCGCTAAAGGCTAGACGGCGTGCGGGAAGTTGACGCCACAAGCTTGATTGGCCGAGGTGCTCCAGCGCAGCAGATCGTCATAATCTTGCTCGTCGAGCATGAACTCCTCGCCACAGTCGGGGCAGGTCACGACGTAGACACAATCGTGGCGAGCCTCGCACCATTCGGTGACATCGCCGTAGAGGCCCTTGGAACAGAGATGGTCGCGGACTTTTTCGATTTGTGTGTATCTTGCGGTGCTCACGCAAGCACCACCTCTCCAACCACTCATCTGATAGGTGTAGTCTGACATCATGCCGGATGCTTGAACTCTTGTCAAGTGCGTGTCTTGATTTCGGGGGAAGCAGCGAGCGACTATCCGAGGGCTAGTCGGGCTCCGGCCCATCGACATTGACCACCATTTGACCGCTACCGTGGAGGAACAAGACCGTCTCCTGACCTTCGGTACCGGACGGATTCACATCCCGATGCACCAGGAGGGCGGGGACGTGAAAGAAATCGCCAGCACTGAATGAGACCGAGTCCTGGCCACCGGGGCCGCACTCGAAACGAACAGCGCCGGAGACCACATAGCCGTAGACGTCGAAGTGGTCGTGATGGTGCCACCCCGAGGCGATTCCCGGCTCGACACTCGCATAGAGGACTAGCACCTCGTTGCTCTCGAACGCCAGATGACGGGAGATACCGGGAGTTCCAGCAGCCACCGGAAGATCGCCCGCCGTTAGCCCCTGAATCGCGACCATGGCCCACTCGATTCTTGATACCGCACAGAGTGGCGGCAGGGTGAAATTTCGTGAGCGTAATATACAGGATGGACTCCCCCGAAACCACAAGAAATCGTGACAGAGGCCACCATTCTGTCCCTTGCGACAGGAGAAAGGGTTGCCGCGACGTTGCGACAACCCTGCCTACCGTCGATACACCAGAATCAGGCTTCGACGCGCTTCCAGTCGGCGATGTTGTAGAGCTCGGATGACCAGCGAGAGTGCTCGCCGATGTCGAGGTTCTTGGCTTTGCCGGAGACGTCGGAGCGCAGCACGAGCGGGATGGCGGCGTGATTCATCACGATCAGATCATTCATCTTGATGAACAGCTCGGCCTGCGCGTCGGGATCCAGCTCGGTCAGCGCTTGCTCGAAGGCCTCGTTGTACTCCTCGTTTACCCAGCGCATGATGTTTGGGCCGGTCCAGCTGTTCGACTTCTGCGCGATGTCTTGATCGGGGTTGGCTGAGTAGGCGTTACGCATATAGTCGAGCGGATAGGGACTGGTGTAGTTCCAGGTGAACATCTGCAAGTCGGCGTAGAAGTGCAGGAACGTCTCGGGGTTGCCCGGCTCGGCTGAGAAGAAGACCGATGCATCGATCTGCTTGATCTCGACTTTCATGCCGATGTCTTCGAGCGCCTGCTTGACGATCTCCTGCTCTTTCTCACGCAGGGTGTTGATCGAGGTCTGGTAGAGGATATTGATCTGCACGCCGTCCCTGGTGCGCACGCCATTCTCAAGCACCCAACCGGCATCATCCAGAACCTGGGCTGCCTTCTCGGGGTTGAACTCATGGGTGACATTCGGCGAGACAAAGGGGGCTGGGGCCGGCAGGAAGAGTGCGGTTGGCTCGCCTGCTGGCCCGTAGAGTTGCTCGGCCATCGTCTCGCGATCACAGAGCAGAGCATATGCCTCGCGCACGGCATCGTCGGTATTGAACGGGTGTGTCGTTGATGGTTCAGCGAATGCGCCATCGACTTCTTCCCTGGGGTCTGCAAATTGACACTGGATACGCTCAACTCCAAGGCCCTGTGGGGTCAGCAACTCTCCCGGTCCATCTCCGCCACTAAGCTGCTTCAGGACATCCGCCTCAACTTGCAGATTCCAGGCGTAATCCACCTCACCGGTCTGCATCACAGCCCGCGCCGCTGAGGCTGCGTCGCCGCCACCTTTCATGGTGACGGTGTCGAAGAATGGCTTGCCGGGATCCCAGTACTCGGTGTGGATCGCAAATTCGACGACGTTGCCTGGCTGGAAGTTGACAACTTTATAGGGGCCAGTGCCGATCGGTTTGAGGTTGAACGGTGCATCTGCTGCATCGGCGCCCATGAAGTCCTGCATGATGTGTTTGGGCACGATGCGGCCGAAGCCGCTCTCCATCCAGGCCGGATAGGCTTCGGCGAATGAGATCGTGACGGTGTACTCATCGACCAGCTCGACGTTGGTGACCGGCTCGTAGATGCCGAAGGTCGTGGTGGTGTTGCCTTCGGACTTGACCCACTCGTAAGTAAAGACGACATCCTCGGCGGTCATATCCTCGCCGTCGTGCCACTTGACGCCCTGGCGAATCTTCCAGGTGACAGACTTGCCATCTTCGCTGCGCAGCCCGTTCTCAAACGTCGGTACTTCCTCGACGAGCACCGGCATCAGCGATCCATCATCGAAGGTCGAGAGGAGCGGTTCTTGCACCGGGCGGCTCGCGTCGTTGTCTTTGGTCCCCTGAGCGAAGTGGTCGTTGAGGATGGTCGGCGCTTGCCACCAGAGCAGGTTCAGCACACCCCCGCCGCCACGGTCTCCGCTTGCAGCCTCGTCCTCCTCGGTGGCAGCAGCTTCAGTCTCCGTTCCGGCGCTCTCGGTTTCGGCTTCGGTAGCCTCGCCAGCAGCGTCGGTGGATGTCTCGTCTTCGGTGGCATCTTCGGACGTGCCGCTGTCTTCCTCGGTGGCCGCGTCTTCTGTCGACGCACCGGCGCTATCGTCATCGTCATCATCGTCGCCCCCGCAGGCAGCGAGCAATGTTGCGATGGCTGGCGCGCTGAGGCCGAGGACAACAGCCCTCCGCAGGACATCGCGCCGCGTCAGGTAGCCAGCTTCAATTTGCCGTCGCAGTTCTTCTATCGACTCCATGGATTGTGGACCCCAGTCTGTTTCATTCACTCCCGTAACTCAACCGATGGATGGATGACTACATGTCGCGTTCCTCTCTTGCCACATCTCGATCAGCTCCGTGCTGAAGAAGTGGGCGAAATAGCTGCGTGGTGCTGAGTCCCGCGACTCACAGACGCCACGATTTATTAGACGTATTTCGTCATTATAGACGAGGATGCAAAGACAATCTCATCGTTTATAGGGGGCAGAGCGCGCTTAGGTCGCCCGCGTTTGCCCCCGTTCATTTTGCAAATGGCTGGATTTGGGAGTGAGTGTCCTGCAGGGCATTGACAAACCCAGAAGGCCGGCTCCTGGATGCACAGGAGACCGGCCTAACTGGGAAGGGGAAGGATCGGTTGATAGCAGGAGTTAGTCGTCGACCCCTTCGGCGGCCAGACGCTGGGAGGCCGCTTGCTCGGTTGCAGGTTTGCGCCGGGCGCGCCAGGCTCGCAGATCGTCGGCCAGACTGTAGATGGCCGGGATCACCAGGAGTGTCAGAAGCGTCGAGCTGAAGAGTCCGCCGATGACCGTTCGGCCCAGATCGGCTGCAATCAGCGCGCCTTCGGTCAGTCCGAGCGAGAGCGGCACGAGCGCCAGCATGGCGGCGAACGCGGTCATCAGGATCGGGCGCAGACGCGTCTGTGCACCCTCGAGCAGGGCGTCGTAGGTGGAGTAACCGCGCTCGTCGCGCAGCATGATGACGAACTCGAGCATGACGATGGCGTTGGTCACCACGATGCCGACCAGCATCAGGACACCGATCAGGGCGCTGATACTGAGCGCCGTGCCGGTGACGAAGAGCGCAACGATGGCACCGATGGCCGCCAGCGGCAAGCTGAAGAGGATGACGAACGGATCGAGCCAGCTACCGAAGAGCATGGCCATGATGACGTAGACCAGGACGATCGAGATGATGATCGCGATAGCCATTGAGGCGAAGCCCTCAGCGATATCGCCGGCCACACCGCCGACATAGACCTCGACGCCAGGCGGCGTTTCGAGCTTGTCGACCGCCTGCTGGACCTCTGCCGAGACGCCGCCGGTATTCTCGGTGGTGATATCGGCCGTCACGGACGAGGCAGGCTTGCCATCGACACGAGTGATGGTGACTTGCGAGGTGACTTCTTCGACGGTTGCCACGTCGGCCAAGGTGACACCCGGAGCGACTTCCAGCGCATTCAACTCGTCGACGCTGGCGGGCGAGGCGCCGCCGACGATCAGTGTGACCGGCAACGCGCCACTCTCACCGGCCATGGTCGAGACCGTCTCGGGCGTCGAGAGCCGGCGCAGTTGCGCGGAGATGCCAGCCGGTGTTAATCCGACCTCGGCAGCGCGTGCGGGATCGACAGTCACCTGGACGCTCGGCTGAACGGCGGCCAGGTTACTCGAGACGTTGGCGGTGTTATCGACACTTGCGACGGCATCGGCGACCTGCGCGGTGAAGTCGGGCAGACTCGCCTGCGCTGCAGGGTCTTCAGCCGAGATGGTGATGCTGAGGCCAGTCTGTGAGAAACCATCGCCCGCAGTGACTGAGACGGCGGCATCCTCGGGAAGCTCGGTCGCGAAGCGCTTGCGCAGATCATCGGCAACATCGAGTTTGTCGATGCCTGAGGCAAGCTCGACGGTGATCCTGGCGCTGTTGGGGTTCTCGCCTGAGAGGATATTACCGATGGCGCTGAAGTCATTCGACGCGCCGGTGATGATTGTCTGGTAAGTGACGACGTCGTAGTCATCGAACATCTCTTCTACGGCCATGGCCTGCTCAAGCACGGCCTGCTGGGTCTCGCCCGGTTGCGCGTTGACGGTCACGATGAGGGTGTTCTCACCGGAAGCGGGCAGGAAGGCGACATTGAGGAATGGCACCAGCACGAGACTGCCGATAAAGAGCACCCCAGCGATCAGGAGCGTCGTCCAGCGGTGGCGCAGCGACCAGCGCAGCAGCGGGGTGTAGAGGCGTCCGAGCCGGGTATCGGCAGCGCGCTTCTCGGGCTGCACCTTGACCCGGCCGGCGATGGTGAAGTGCGCCAGAACCGGGACGACGGTGACAGCCACCAGGAGCGAGGCGGCCAGGGCCGCGACGACGGCCAGGGCGAATGGCAGGAAGAGTTCACCGATCAGGCCACCGACCAGCCCAAGCGGTAGGAAGACGGCACAGGTGGTGGCGGTCGCGCCAACGATGGCGATGGTCACCTCGCGTGCGCCATTGATGATCGCTTTGCGTGGCTCTTCACCAGCCGCCATATGCCGGTAGATGTTCTCCAGCACGACGATCGAATCATCGATGACGCGTCCGATGGCAATGGTTAAGCCGGCCAGGGTCATGATATTGAGCGAGAAGCCCAACTGATCGAGCACGATGATGGCCATGATGATGGAAAGCGGGATCGAGACAGCGGTGATGATGGTCGAGCGCACGTTCCAGAGGAAGAGGAAGACGATGATAACGGCGAGCAGGCCACCGATCGCGCCCTCTTCGATGACGCTGTTGATCGATTCGGTGATGAACTCGGCCTGATCCATGAAGATGGAGATTGACGCGCCTTCGCTCAGGTTGGGTTCGATCTGATCGAGCTTGTCGAGGACACGTTCGCTGACATCGACAGTGTTGGCGGCCTTGTTCTTGGTCACCTGGATACTGATCGATGGTTGGCCATCAGTGCGTGCCAGCCCTGCGGCCTTGCCCTCGATCTCCTCCACAGTGGCGATATCGCCCAGGGTCAACGACTGGCCCTCGGCGTCGGTAAGCGGAAGGCTGCGAATGTCGTCGAGGTTCTGGTAGATGGCGACGGTCTGCAACGGCAGGGTGGATTCGCCATTCGGGAGCTGTCCCGAGGGCAGAATCACGTTGTTGGCCTGGAGCACGCCTGAAACCTGCTCGTAGGTGATGCCGCGCTCTAGCAACGCATCGCGATCGAGCGTGATCGAGATCTCGTCGAACGCGCCACCGACGAGCTCGGCCGTGGCGACACCGTCGAGGTTCGAGATCTCCGGCAGCACCTCGGTCTGGGCGATGCGTGTCAGGTCGGCCTGACTGAGATCGCCACGCACATCGAACATCACGACCGGGAAGCTAGAGGGGTCGAAAGTCAGGACGCTGGTCTGCACATCGGGAGGTAAAGGCGCGCTATCTATCGCTCGTTGCACCTGATCACGCGCGTCGTCAACGGGGGTCCCGAATTCAAATGAGTAGAGAATGACGCCGAAGCCCGAAACGGAGGTCGATTCGGTGGCTTTCAGGTTGTCGATGCTCGCCGTCGCGCTCTCAATCGGCGCGATGGTCGATTGCACGACCTGTTCGGGCTGGTCGCCAGGAACCTGGGCCACCACGACCATGACGGGCAGCTCGATATCCGGAATGAGCTCTTGATCTGCTTGTGTCAGGGTATAGGCGCCGTAGCCCGTGAGGAGCAGCACAGCGATGACGACGAGGCCGATTTTCTGGAGTGAGGTCTCGGTCATCCATGACACGATACGCCGCATGGCATTCCCCTTCCCAGGGATTGGTACTCACCAGTGAGTCGTACAGGCCACCTTCGGCCTGCGTATGTGTGCCGGTTCTGTGATTAGCCGTCTGGTGAAGGGTTGGAACGCTTTCTCCAGGCTGCGTGCTCGTCAAAGGCGCGTGAGAGTTTTTCAATGGCCTGGAGCACTTCCCGGAGCTCATCTTCGTTCAGGAATCTGGAGACGCCTTCCATCTGGGCGCGTTCGATGCGCCAGAGACGCTGCAGTTCCTCACGACCCGCTGAGGTGAGCTCGCAACGCACGACGCGGCGGTCGGCCGTATCGTGCACGCGCTGAACGAGGCCTTTCTCGCTCAAGCGATCGACCATCGCCGTCACGGAGGAGAGGCTGCTGCCCATCTGCGCAGCAAGGTCACTCATGCGCATTGGTTCGACATCCAGCAACAGCAACGCACGCAATTGGTGGACGGTGAGGTCGAACTTCTCCCACTCCTGTGGGACCTCGTCTCGCATCGTCCGGCCCATTCGCTCCATTTGGTCGAGGATCTGATCGATCAGCTCTTTCTTGACCTCGGAGAGCTCAGGCTCGCTTGCGGGTGAGTTGTGCTTCTGTGCCATCATGCTATTCTCAAACCTTCAGCGATCCATCACAGAACGCGTATTATTCTATTGAGTCGAATTATCCATGTCAAGTGAATAGTACGTGCTTCACGAATCCTCAGCACAGCGGACCAGGATACGGCGCAGGATCGCCAGTGACGAGGCGTAAGTCGAATCCATGCCGTAGTAGGAGAGCCCGCGCGCGCCGAGCGTCTGAGCGCGGGTGTAGGGCGTATCTGAGGCGTAGTGGATGATGCCGATCTCGATGGGTGTCGTGGCGAGATTGATGCCCTGATTGGTGGGATGGCGCGTCATGAACGAGTCTTCGTAAAGTGCCGAAAGATAGGGACCAGCTTCCATCTCGGCGACGGTGTAGTTCTCCCGATAATAGAAGTCGAGATGGCCGCGATTCTGCAGGTAGGTGCCGCGAACGGTGATGGCGCGCTGATGATCGAGCGCCGAGCCATAGATTAGATACGGTTCCAGATCGGCATTCGAGAAGATGTTGTCGAACCAGTAGGTGTTCTCGGTGTGCTCGTCGTAGACGACATCGGAGATCATGACATCGCCGATGCGGGCATTGAGCGTGGCGGCCTTGCCGAGAATGTAGACGCCTTCGAGCTGCTCGACGGTTTGCGCGAGCTGGCTGAGGATATGATAGGCGGCCATGCCGAGCGGGTAGTTGATGTTGATGATGACGGCGTCGGT
Organism: uncultured Thermomicrobiales bacterium; assembly: GCA_964399615.1. GTDB lineage: Bacteria > Chloroflexota > Chloroflexia > Thermomicrobiales > CFX8 > CAYNTE01. The sequence goes on along the minus strand of CAYNTE010000033.1, from coordinate 13,298 downwards.
CTCGGGTAAGGGTCCGAACGTCTCACGGATACGCGGGTCGACATCTTCTTCGCGCACGCGCGCCAGGTCGATGATTTGCACAGCGACGTCAATGACGCTCTCGGCGGTCATGGTGGTGATGCCGCGCTCCCGCTCCTCGGCATTGCGTGATGCGCGCTCTTCGGGGTGGTCCTTGTAGTAGCGGCGAGCAGCGTAGTAGAGGAAGTTATCCCACGAAGCGCTGACATCGCCGGCCTGCAGCTTGCGAAGCTCCGGCAGCAGCTCGGGCTGTGCGCCAGATTCGACATAGGCGATGATCTCGTCGCGGCGGCGGCGGACGGTACCAGAGAGGATATTCGGCAGCGAGTGGGTGTTCGAAGAAACGAAGTAGGTAGGACGATCGCGCAGCTGTTCGCTAGTCAGCAGATCGTTGATGGGGTGCCACCAGCGCGCGGTGGCCCGTGAATAGCCGATATAGGAGCCGCCGAGCAGCTGCAACTGGAGATCGCGCTTGGCGGACACGATGCGGCCGATGTTATCCCAGAAGAGATCGCCCCAGGTGGCGCGCAACCGCTCCCAGTCACGGTCTTCGATGCTGAGTCCATCGCGAATGCCCTGCTCTTCTTCTCCCGTGGGGCCATCGGGACGGTTGAGCGCTTCACGCACCAGCTTCGAGAGGGCGGGGGTATCACGGATCAGGCGGTGCATCTTGTTCCACTCGATCTGCCAGGCGACGATGGTGGGGATGAGGTCATCGAGATCGGATGACGAGGCAACGAAGACGGCCAGCACGTCGTCGCCATCGTAGTGCCATTTGCGTCTGCGGCCCGGAGCGGAGACAGATTGCCAGGTGTGGATATCGCCGTAGCCGCCGAGGGCGAACATACGCTCGGACTGCGACATGATGATGGTATGGACGGAGATGATCTCGGGGGGCAGGCGCAGCGAGCTATACATAAATGCACTCATGTCCGGCGTGCGCTCGCGTCCGCCAGCGTGAAGGCTCGAACCGATATTCAGATGTGCTGAAACGAGGGCATCTACATCGACCGGCCCGGTCGAGCGCAGCAAGGTAGTGTAGGTGCGTACATAGAGATCGACCTCTCGCTTGCCTGCCTCATAGAGCGCCTCGCCCGGGCGTCCGGAGAACCGACTCTCCCGTTCGTCGTACTGACTGGCTACCTCTACATCTCGCGACACACGCGCCCGCCTTCCGTGTTCCCTATTTCCTTTAGTTGAGCGAACTATACGCAACTTGCGGGGTAGCGAGCGCGGCCGTCCAGGCAGAAGTAGACCAGCACCGTCGAGCAACCTTGCCCGCCGGTGCTGGTCGAACGTCTCGAGGGCTGGCGTTAGCTGTTACTCTCCACCGAGGCTGTCGAAGAGGTTGGTGCCGTTTTCGATCTGCTGGCGGATCCAGTCGAGCACCATCTCGGCGTAGGTGTTGTTGGCTTCCAGATCGTTGACGTGGTCGCTGAGATAGTCGCCAACAGCGCCAGGGGCGCAATCAAGTTCGCTTGCTCGGTCCTGCAGTTCGTCGAGATCTTGCTGGAGATCGTCGAAGATCTCAGGCTGGTCGTCACTACCGATCTTCTGGAGATCGCTGATCGAGACGTTGCCGAGGTCATCGAGCAGGGCTTGCACGGCATCGAGCGCGGCGGCGCCGACGTCTTCACAGGTTTGCGCGTCCCCAGCACCGCTTGGCTGGTCGGTGGAATCATCGGAATTCGAGAGGCCACTGCATGCGCTGAGCAGAAGCGCTGCTGTCACAAGCAATGTGATGATCAACTTCATTGTTGAGATCCTTCCGCCCTGTATCTGATTGATAGACACAGGTGCTGTTTACGGTTGCCCCATGCGAGCCGACTGACCCTACATGATCGGCTCACTACCGACAAGTCAGTTCACGGGATAACGGTCTGCGGTAGTCTTGAACCACGCCGTGATTGATGCAACGAGAGGCGTGGCATGCCATGGACTGGTGGAAGATCTTCCGCCGGGAATCCGAAACCGAGAATGACGACCGGCCCACCCCGGAGCAACCAGCAACGCCGGAGTTTGACGAGGAGACGCGCATCCGTCGACGGCGGCGGCTGGAGCAGCGCATCCGCAACCTTCAATACGACATTGCTCAGGCCAAGAGCGCGATGGAGCGTTCGAACCGCTGGACACGACGGGTCGAGGAGCTGGACGCAGCGATCGGCCAGGCTCAGGAGGATGCCGCCCGCCTGCAAGAGCCGCCGGGAGGTGAGACGCCGGTCACGTTGCCGCGGACACCGGTGGAGATCATCGAGGTCAAAGGCGAGATGCCGTCGGACGTGCGTTTTCAGATCGGTGGCGAGCAATTCCGCTACAGCGAAGAGATCGACTGGTCGGAGCGAGGTGAGCAGCGGGCAGAGGTGATGCTGCGGCGCTTCGCAGGTGATGTCTCGAAGCTGCTCCCCGACGAGACTCCGGAGAACCGGCGAGAGGAATTGCGGGCGCACCTGGCGCACAGCCTGGCATCGCTTGCAGTGATGCTGCGTGACGATGCACTGGAGGGCCGAACCTCAGCCGAGTACACCCTCTACGACCTGGCGTACCCATGCCCGAATTGCGATAGCTGGCGAGACTTGCACGACCGCTGCCTGCAATGCCAGCGGCGCGAGTGGCGTGTGGCGGGGATCCAGCAAGAGATCAACCGGCTGCTGGACGAGCGCGGCGAGCAACTCGATGAGGCGGCCCGCTGGCGAGAGGCACTCCCGATCCTCCAGCGTCAACTTCAGAGTGCGCAGCAAGAGATCGAAAAATATAGCTAGCGCACCAGATCAAGCCACGTTGAAGCGCTTCCAGTGGCCCTCGGAGATGACCTCAATCTCGTTGTCCGTCACCTTGATAGCCGTGTCGTCGTCGATGGCGTAGGCGGGGACCGACAAGTTGGCCGCCCATCGCGCTGCGTTGACCATAGTGTTTTCTGGCAAGGCTTCGTGGTCTACATGGGGGAATATCGAGAAGCCGACGACGCCGAGTGCCTCATCACCACCGGTGGGAGGTGTCCAGCCGACGAATTCTCTGCCGATGTTGGGGGTCAGCACCATGCTCCCGGCACTCAGCCCCACGTAGACCAGATCGAGCGAGGGCAGGAGTTCGGCCAGCCCGGACTGCTGCATCCAGTGGCACAAGTACAACGCGTCACCGCCATTGACCAGCAGGGCATCAGTGGACTGAACAGCCGAGACCCAGCGTTCCCGATCGATGCTTGGGAGTGCGGTCAGCTCCAGCACGGCCAGCGACTTCCAGCCTAGCTCACACATCGGCGTCGTGGATTTCCCGTTGATAAATCGCCAGGCCATGGCCCCGCCGTCGGGCATGCAGTAGGTCGCGGTAGGGATGCAGAGAGCGTTGGATTCAGCAATCGGTTTGCCTAGGAAGTCGATCAGTGCGTCGCTGATCGTGGGATTCTTGATGCCCGCGGACGTAAGCAGCAGCTTCATCTCTTGTCCCTTCGCGAGTCGAAACGCACAGCGTGCCCAGGGGAGCACTTCTGGTCGGTTCGAGAAGTTTTGACATCATAGTACTCCCTGACCAGCAAATATCCCATGTTGCGAATCAGGATCAGGTCAAGAGGCGCGCGCGTAGGCCAGGAGCGAGACCTGCTGCATGAAGTCGTAGGCGACGCCTTCGTCGGCGAATTCGGTGACAACGACAACGATGACTGGTGTGCGGGGCGCTTCGATGATGCCTGCATCATGGACGACCTCGCCAGGTAGGTTGCCCGTCTTGTGCGCCACGACGACATCGGGCGGCAGCAAAGCTGGAATGCGGTCGTTGATCGCCTGCTGCGCCAGGATGTCGAACATCTCCTGGCTAGCTTCAGGGCTGATCAGGCTTCCCTCGCTAATCATGCGGAAGAGCTCGCCCATATCGCGGGCCGTGGTGACGTTGAGGGACTCATCGGCGTGCTGGGTCGCCTTCTCCCAGTTGAACGATCCGCTGGCGGCAGCCACGGAGGTGGCAGGTTCCCAACGGATCTCGGTGTTGTAGAGGCCGATGTTCTGCATGGTTGCGTTGATGTTCTCGTGGCCAGCGAGATCGAGCAGTGCATAGGCAGCGACGTTGCTGGAGAGGGTGATCATATTGAAGATCAGGTCGTCGATCACGACGTAGGATCCGATGTAGTCGGTGCCGTAGACATCGCCACCAGCTTCTCCGAAGTAGGCGGGATCCATGTAGACGGAGCTTGAGAAATCCAGTTCGCCGGCTTCTCGCTGGCGGAAGAGTTCGACCATGATCGGGAGCTTATAGAGACTGGCCGATTCGACCTGTTCGTCGGCGTTGAGTTCATAAGAGAATGAACCATCGACCGCCTCGATGAACACGCCGTAGAAGCCGTTGGGAGTTCCGAGCAATGATTCGACCGCCTCGGGGAATGGATTGGGATCGACAGTTGGCTCCGGCTCTGCGGTTGGCTCTTCCGTCGGTTCGCTCGTAGCGGTAGGTTCTGGTTCCTCAGTCGGCGGAGGCTCGGTCGGTTCCGGCTCCTCAGTGGCTGTGCTGGTTGGCTCGGGGATGACTTCATCTGTCGGGGTTGGAGGAGCTTCAGTAGCGGTGGCACTGGCTGACTCAGCAACCTCGGTGGTAGCGGTAGCAGTGGGTGTCTCATGGTTATCATCCGAACCACCACAGCCAGCAACCAGTGAGACAACAAGAACCATCAGCAGCGCCAGCGAGAGCCGCCGGGTCCATCCCGATACTGTCATTCCCATACCTTCTTGTTCGCAACCACTCCACAGCACAACGTCCTCAGAATACGACTTCCTCTGCCGAGTTACGAGGCAATTGCCGGGTTGCCCAAAGCGGAAGTATCTCTCGCCCGTACGCTAAAATGG
>CAYNTE010000033.1:0-8351 GCA_964399615.1 uncultured Thermomicrobiales bacterium | reverse complement strand
AATCGAGGATGAGATCGGGCTCGCCAGCCTGAAGATCGGCCTCCTCGAAGACGCCGGTACGAACCAGGATGCCGCGAGACCCGAGGGCCATTGCGGGTAGCAAATCCTGGGCGTTGCTATCGCTGATCATGGCGACGCTGCCCGGCTCGATCCCAAGCAATCGATAGCCGGCCTCGAAGAAGGGCCGCGAGGGTTTGCCGACGACGGTGGCCGTCACACCGGTGGCCCATTCCAGCCCGTGAATGTAGGGGCCAGAGTCCATCGTGATGCCGCCGGAGGTCCACCAGCTGATGCTCTTGTGCATCGCTATCAATAGCGCGCCAGACTTCAGCATGCGATAGATATGATTCAGGCGCTCGAAGGTGAAGGATGGCCCAGCGCCGCCAATAACGACAATCTCGACTTCGGCGGGATCGTCTGAGAGCGGGATACCCTCGAATTCAGTCTTGAGATCGCCCTCCGCCAGCAGATGACAGACTTTGCCGGGGTGCTGGCGCCGCAGGAAGTCGACTGTTCCGGAGGCGGCAGTCAGCACGGATTCGGGTTGCACGGGGAAGCCCAGTTCAGCGAGCTTGGCGGCCAGTGCCGCGCGCGTGCGCATGGTGGTGTTGGTGAGCAGGACGTAGGGATAGTTCGCGTTCTGAATCGCTCGCAGGGCATCGACGGCACCGGGCACGGCGACATCGTCGTTGTGTAGCACGCCATCGACATCGATCAGGAAACCTTGGATATCATCAATCATCGTCATATCACCCCGTTCCCACAGACAATCTTCTCGGTCAGCCTAGCAGACGGACGGCCCAGCGCACGACAGCATATAGATAAGGAAAGAACTCGCCCTTATTCTGGGCGAGTTCTCGATGCCGGAACGTCTGGCGCTTCTGCTACTCCAGCCGCCGGTAGAGCCGCACGGAGAGTGGGAGCGCGATGGCGACCAGGAGAACCGACCAGATCAGCGACGCCATGATCGGATGCTCCAGCGGCCAGGCCTGATTGGCTGGCGTGATCGTCGAGGCGTTGCCGAAGAGATCGCGCACCGCGGCAACGACGGCCGAGAGTGGGTTCCAATCAGCGATCGGCTTGAGCCAGGAGGGCAGGCCATCGAGCGCGATGAAAGTATTGGCCAGGAATGTCAGCGGCATTGTGATAGCCATCATGATTTGATCGGCCATCTGGGCCGATGAGACGACCAGGCCGACGCAAACGCCGACGAAGTTGGTGGCGAAGGCGAAGAGAATCAGCAAGCCAAACCCAGCCGCTGCGTGCGGAAGATCGGTATGGATCCGCCAGCCAGCGGCCATCGCACAGATCGACATCGTGGCCATGCCGACCATTGTGTAGAGCAATTGATAGAGCGTCTTGCCAACCAGCACGGCCGAGCTCGCCATCGGCAACGACCGGAAGCGGTCCATCTGCCCCTTCTCCTTGAGTTCCGACATGCCGACCGCGGCAGCAGTCATGGTGAAGGTGGCGGTGAGGGCGATGACGCCGGGCATCAGGTAATCACGGTAGTTCTCGACACCGGGGATCTGGATAGCGCTGCCGAAGACGTAGCCAAAGAGGATGGTGAAGATGATCGGCATCATGATCATGCCGATGATCTCACTCGGCTGGGCCAAGAGATGCCGGACGTTCGTCTGCAGAATCAGCCAGCTATCTCGCACGGCCCGACGGAGTGATCGGTAGCTGAAGCGACCTGGTGCGGTGAGCGTTGCGGCAGCCATCAGGCGACCTCCATTTCTTCATGAGCATCAGCAGCCTGAAGGTTGCCGATGTCTTGACCGGTGAGCTGCAGGAAGACTTCGTCGAGAGTAGGTCGACGCAGGCCGATGTCATCGATAGCGATGCCTCGCGTCTTGAGGGTCTGCATGACATCCGTCAGCATCTCGCCACCAGTTGCGGGGGCAGTCAGTTGCAAAGCATCGGTCACGACGGTTGGCTCGATGCCGGTCACCGTCTCCAGCGCTTCTTGAGCGACCGGGATGTCGATCTCACGCTGGACAGTAACCACAATCTGGTCGTCGCCGGCCGCGGCTTTCAGTCCACGCGGCGTGTCGTTGGCGATGACACAACCCTGGTCGATCACCACGATACGGTCCGCTAGGCGGTCTGCCTCTTCAAGATATTGGGTGGTCAGGAGGATCGACGTGCCGTTCCGGACAAGCTGACCAATAACACCCCAGATAGCAAGGCGGCTGCGCGGGTCCAGCCCGGTCGTCGGCTCATCGAGGAAGATCACCGGTGGCGTGGCAACCAGGCTGGCGGCCAGATCGAGCCGCCTTCGCATGCCACCCGAGTAGGTTCGTGCCAGCCGGTCGGCGGCATCGACCAGATCGAACTGTTCCAGCAGCTCGTCGGCGCGGCGTTTCGCGTCTCGGGTCGACATCTGATAGAGCTGGCCGATCAAAGTCAGGTTGTTGCGGCCAGAGAGCAGCTCATCGACCGAGGCGGACTGCCCGGCTAGGCCAAACTGGGCGCGCGCTTGCTCGGGGTCGGCCAGGACATCGACGCCGTTGATGCGGCCAGTGCCGGAATCCGGTCGCAGGAGCGTCGACAGGGCACGCACCGTCGTGCTCTTTCCCGAGCCATTTGGCCCAAGCAAGCCGAGGATCGTGCCCCGCTCGACACTGAAACTGACATCGCGCAGGGCTTCGACTTCGCCAAACCGCTTGCGCAGGCGATCAGCTTCGATCGCTGGGCTCTTCGTAGAGTAGAGAGACATCGCTGGCTCATCCTTTCCGTGTCTCGTCATCGAAAACGGTCTTCTCGTACGCCGTACGAGTGGACATGTCGTACAATACTCGTACGATGTACGATTGTCAAGGGCGATCGTGTAGGATCGAGCGATATGATGATTGAGAGGGGGTGAATACTAGATGGCACAACGCAAACCACGCGAAGAAGGCCAGCGCGCCCAGCTCGACGTAGAGGCCATTGTCGATGCAGCGGTTGCGCTCGCTGACCGGGATGGTCCAGATGCAATCACGATGCGTGCCGTGGCGGCCGAACTCGGCGTCGGGGTGATGTCGCTCTACTGGCATGTGCCGAGCAAGCGCCACCTCGAAGGGCTGTTGATGAGCCGCTTGATGGACGAATCAGCCCCGCCACGAGAGCCAACCGGCGATTGGCGAGCCGACCTGGCCAGCATCGCGCATCATGCTCGCCGCAATCTGTTGCGTCACCCGTGGATGGTGGATCTCTTCAGCAGCATCGACTACGTTGAAGAGGCAACGCTTTCACACGGTTTCCTGCGCCACATCGAGTACACCCTGAGAATGATCGAGCCATTGCCGCTGGACTTCCAGACGAAGGTGGCGATCTTCACCGCCATCGACGATTTCACGATGGGGTTCACCTTCGGCGAGGTCATCGAACGGCGCAGGCTCGAGAAATTGGGGGTCACTGAAGAAGAGCTCCATCACATGCTCGGCCCGCGCTTGAAGGAGCTACTGGCCGAGGATGATTACCCGCTCTTCACATATTTCATCCACCACGACCACGAGCTGCCCGACAAGGAGGCGCAATTCGAGAGCACCCTGCAACTGATCCTGGACGGCATCGAGGTCCAGATTGAGCGAGCCAAGGCCGAGAACCCTTAGGGATTCGGCTGGGTCAGTTTGAGGTGCATGGTCTGCTGGTGGCGCAGCCGGTGGACGAGCGGCACGAACAAGCCCTGCAGGAACGGATGCTTCTTGGCGATGAGCTCGCCAGCGTGCTCGTACTCCTGACCGCTCAGGATCTGGGCGTGAGCGCGTATCGCTGGCCCTGTCGCCTTGCCGGTGTTGGTCGAGGGAGCGACGGCAACTTCGGGATTGCGCCGGATGCGTTTGATCTTCCAGGCGGTGTCCCAAGTGCGGAAGTAGGCATGATCGCCTTCAACAGCGACATTGACCGGCGTCTCAACAGGATCGCCGTTGCGTTTGTAGGTCGTCAACAGAACCGTCTGCTGATCGGTGAACTGGGCAAATGGGGACATTTGGGTCGTCATTCTGCAACCTCCATTGGTTGACTGACAGCTTCGTCAGCTTGATGATTCATAAACTTGCTGGCCGCCAGCTTGGCGATGGCCGCGACAAAGCGATCTTCATCGACGCCGGTGGGATGTTCGCCGAAGATATCGACCATGCTCCAGTAGTGGGCAGTCGAGCCGACGAGCACGGCAGCGAGCGCTTCCCAATCCTGATTCGGGTCTGCATCCTCGGCCTGAAGCTCAAGCCAGCCCTGGACGATGGTGTAGACCCGAGCGATCTCCTCATCACGCATCGCAGCCAGCAGGTCCGGGAAGCAGGCCAGATCGCGCGCGAGCAAGCGATTCAGATCACGCTCCTGATCGAGCCGTCGCAAGCCGGCACGGGCGATGACGGCGAAGCGCTCCTCAAGCGACATCTGCGCCAGTGCTTCAGGGTCATCGATAAACTCGATCAACTCCTGACCGGAGGCGATTTGCTGGCGGCAGCCTGTTTCGAGGATCTCTTGCTTGGAGCAGAAGTGGCGGTAGAGTCCACCGGAGCCGGGTCGTAAACCCGCGGCGGCTTCGATTTCGGCGATCGTCGTCGCGCCATAGCCCTGCTCGCCGAAGAGACGCATGGCCTCGGTGAGGATGCGGTCGCGTGTGGATTGGGTTTGCTTTCGGCCCATGCTCAAGGCTCCAATAAGTAACTACTTACTTGCATGGTACGGCGATGAGTCCACGCTGTCAAATGCATTTCACCACTGGAATAGATCGCGCCACCGGGCCGTTGTTACTATTACGGGATGCCCTGCTTTGTCGGGGTAGGCTGGTGATGGCTTTTGACCAGGGATGAGGCACAGGCGATGCGCAAGCAAAATCTAACGCAACATGCCACACCACGCGGCGGCGCGCTCGATGTGCGCTGGCCCTGCATCCCGGTTGCCCACCTCTCCCACGAGACCGATGGCTACTTCTGCGTGATCGACTGTCTGTTCGCCTGACGGTCAGATCGGGCTGTTGGTCGTTCGCCAAACCACACAGATCAATTGCAAACCCACTACCGTCGGGCGCATCGCACGTTGTTTTTCCGAACCAGACACTCGATGGGAGTGATGTCCAGCATGGACACCGCAATGTCCAACATAACAACCACGCAGAGCGCCCGAGATGATCTGACTGCGCTCATCGGTAACACGCCGCTGCTGCGGCTGCGATCGCTCGAACCGCGCCCAGGAGTCGAGATCTACGGCAAGGCGGAGTGGCAGAACCCGGGAGGATCGGTCAAGGACCGGCCAGCCCTGGCAATGATCGAGGAGGGTCAGCAGACTGGGAAGCTCACCCCGGATAAGATTCTGATTGATGCGACCTCTGGCAATACCGGGATCGCCTATGCGATGATCGGAGCGGCGCGCGGCTTCCAGGTCAAGCTCTTCATGTCGGCCGCAGCCAGCGAAGAACGCAAACGCATCTTGCGAGCCTACGGCGCGCGACTGGTCTTGACCGACCCAGCAGAGGGATCGGATGGAGCGATCCGCGAGGTGCGGCGCCGCTATCAGGAGAATCCGGACATCTATTTCTACCCAGATCAATACAACAACCCGGAGAACTGGCGCGCACACTTCCGCTCGACCGGTGTTGAGATCTACCGCCAGACCGATGGCAGGATCACGCACTTTGTGGCGGGGCTGGGCACAGCCGGGACATTCACCGGCACGGCGCGCAGACTGAAGACCTATTCGCAGGATATCCAGGCCATCTCGATGCAGCCCGATCTGGCACTGCACGGCCTGGAGGGACTGAAGCACATGGAATCAGCGATCGTGCCGGGGATCTACGACCCCAAACTGGCCGATCGGGACCTGGCAGTGGCAACCGAGGACGCTTACCGGATGGTGAAGCGCGTGGCAGCCGACGAGGGTATCTTGATCGGTGTTTCGAGCGGGGCGGCCCTGGTAGCGGCGCAGCAGGTGGCCAGCGAGATCGAGCGCGGTGTCGTGGTCACCATTCTGCCGGACAGCGGCATGCGCTACCTGAGCGACCGATTTTGGGATGAGGTGGAATGAGCGAGGCGCAGCTGATCCTGAGTGCGACGCACCGGGCAGCGATTGAGGAGCACGGCCAGCAGAGCTACCCAGACGAGTGCTGCGGTGTGTTGCTTGGCAAAATCGACGGCGACCAGCGCATCGTCGAGGATCTGGCCCCGATGGCCAACGAGTGGGACGAGGCGGAGCAGCGGCGTCGCTTCCTGATCACCCCCCGCGAGCTGATGCGGGTGGAGAAGGAAGCGCGCGGACGCGGACTCGATATCCTCGGCTTCTATCATTCACACCCCGACGCCGAGCCACGGCCTTCGGAGTTCGACCGCGAGCACGCCTGGCCGTGGTACATCTACCCGATCGTCCGCATCGCCCAGGGCAAGGCGGACGGCATGCGCGCCTGGCAATTGCAGGATGATCGCGCGGGATATTACGAGATTGCCGTGCTGGGCAGCGAGCCAGCAAGTACAAGCTATTCAACGGTTGAGCAATTGGACAAAAGCGAGTAGGCTAACGGGATAGGCCAGCAACGTCGCCGGCCCCGTGCCTTGGAGGGAGACCACGAGCAATGAGCACTGAGATTGCACGAGCAACGATATTCATACCAACAGCCCTGCGGCAGTACGCTGGGGGGCAAGCGACCTACGACGTTTCGGCCCCGACCGTCGGGCAAGCCCTGAAGCAACTGACCGCCGAACACCCCGAGCTGGGCAACCATCTCTTCGGTGAAGGTGACAGGCTGCGATCCTTCGTCAATATCTATTACAACGAAGAAGACATCCGCTATCTCGACGGCCCTGAGACGGCCATCGAAGCCGACGCCGAGATCACCATCGTTCCATCTATCGCTGGCGGAGTTATTGAGCAGCAGGAGGCGACCCTCTCGAACGACGAGATCATGCGTTACAGCCGCCACCTGATCATGCCCGAGGTGGCCCTGCACGGTCAGGAGAAGCTGAAGGCAGCCAAGGTCTTGCTGGTTGGCGCCGGAGGACTCGGCGCGCCGCTGGGTCTCTATCTGGCGGCAGCGGGTGTCGGGACGATCGGGATGATCGACTCCGACGAGGTCGATATGACCAACCTCCAACGCCAGATCATCTACGGCACCAGCGACGTCGGCGTGGCGAAGCTCGATGCGGCAGCCGCGCGGCTGAACGACCTCAACCCGCACGTCAACGTCATCAAGCACAACGTGCAGCTGACCAGTGAGAATGCGCTGGACATCCTGAAGGACTACGACATCATCGTCGACGGCACCGACAATTTCCCGACCCGCTATCTGGTCAACGACGCCTGTGTCCTGCTTGGCAAGCCGAACGTCTACGGCTCGATCTTCCGCTTCGAGGGTCAGGTCTCCGTCTTCGATGCCCAGCAGGGTCCATGCTATCGCTGCCTCTATCCCGAGCCACCACCACCCGGCCTGGTGCCGAGCTGCGCCGAGGGCGGTGTGCTGGGTGTGCTGCCGGGCACCGTCGGCGCGATGCAGGCCACTGAGACCTTCAAGCTGATCTTGGGCATTGGTGAGCCGTTGATCGGCCGCTTGCTGCGCTACGACGCGCTGGGTATGCAGTTCCGTGAATTCAAGCTGCGCAAGGACCCGCAGTGCCCGATCTGCGGCGAGCACCCGACCGTGACCGAGCTGATCGATTATCAGGAATTCTGCGGTTTCGGCGGCAATCATCAGGAGGCAGACGAGAAATTGACACCCGATCTTGAGATCACCGCCAGCGAACTGGCGGCCGCCCGAGCTGCCGGCCAGAAGCCAGTCGTGATCGATGTGCGAGAGCCACATGAGCGCGAGATCGGCGCCATCCCTGATTCGAAGCTGATCCCGGTCGGCGACATTGCAGCCCGCATGAGCGAGCTCGACACCGCCGACGACATCGTCCTCTACTGCCGCACCGGCGTCCGCAGCGCCCGCGCCCTGGAGACCCTCCAGTCCGCAGGCTTCCGCAAGCTCAAGAACCTCAAAGGCGGCATCCACGCCTGGTCCGACGAAGTCGACCCCAGCATCCCGAAGTACTAACGTCGAGCTTCAATGCGACGATCAAGGGCGGCGCTAATTGCGTCGCCCTTTTTGCTTGGGCGGTTTCATGCAGCTACTTTGCTGGCGTTGCTCCAGCAAATTGGACATGTTTTGTCTGATATAATCGCTTTGACTGCACACTTCTCGCAATGATTGGACGACAGGAACCTCAACCTCCTGAAGTCTAATCCGTCGAAGGCTCCCCGCTGCTTTGAGCGGAGATACGAGAAGCCTACAGCGCGTCTGAACCCTCTAAGATTGGGCTGAGAAACCTTTGATATCCACGCGACGCAGATCCATTTGGACAGATTCGAGACTATCGCGCGCCGTCAGTATT
>CAYNTE010000032.1:5732-23438 GCA_964399615.1 uncultured Thermomicrobiales bacterium | reverse complement strand
CTCAGGATGACAGAGGGGCGTGGTCGTAGAATGCGGACGATGAGAGAGGCTGGAAGGCTCGGGATGACTTCCTCGGGGTCTCATGCACTCCCGGTTAATCACAGCCGGAGTTCCGGTAGAGGCCGTAGCCGTTGGTCTCTTGGATGACGCTGGCGCCGGCGTATCCAAAATCCGCTGGGTCGGCTGATGCATCGAGGATTGCGTAGCACTGGGGGGCGCTGGCCGGGGAGAGCTGGAAGTAGGCGATGGAGCCGTTGCCGCTGACATGGTGATCGGTGCGCTGCAGGATGGCGACCATGAAGCCGTAGGCGAGTGGATCGCTGCTGATATCTGGCAGGTCGACGGTCTCGCCGTCTGGAACGGCATTGGCGAGATCCCAGATCCAGGGGTCGGGGGCGAGGTTGTAGACAGCATCGGGCCCGGGCAGGACGAGCTGGATAGCGGGGTTCTCGTCCAGCGCACGCTCCAGCTCCGCTCTCTGGTCGGCTTGCATATCGGCGTGGACGATGACGTGCTCGATGCCGATGCCCTGGAAGAGTGCCACGACATCCGGCGCGGGGAACTCCTTCGATCGTTCGCGCAACAGGTCGTAGGTTGGCGGTACCAGGCCGGAGTAACCGTTGGCGACCTGATTCCAGTGCTTGGTCGACCAGAAATTGGGCCATGCCGAGGCAACCGGTCCATCACCCATCGGCAGCTCGATCGTCGGGGCGGGGTTATCGGCGATGTAGGCGTAGTCGGCGCGTGGGTTACCGGTCGGCAGTGGATCGGGCAGCGGCAGCGAGGTCCAGGTCTCGGCACCGATAAGGATCAGCCCGACACCGACAGCGGCGAATGCGGTGGATCGTTGCGGGAGGCGGGGCTGGAGCTTTCGCCAAAGCAGATCGACTCCCAGCCCAGCCAGTGCCGCTAGTGCGACCAGCGCCAGGTGGCCGAACCTGGCCGGCACGCGGATCGCTTTGAAGCCGGGTATCAGGTCATAGAAGATGCGGTAAGGCATCGGGAACTCGTGGCCGAACGCGGTGGCGGTGAGTCCGAATGAGAGGATGATCGAGCCTGCGAGGACGGCGAGCAGCACGAGTCGCATCCGTCCGCCGCGAGCATTCGCCAGCCCGATGGCACCGAAGATGATGACCAGCAGGCCGGGGAAGAGATCGCGTTCGATATCGACGTGGTTCGAGGCCAGCAAATTGCCCCAGATGGTGTTGTCGGGCCAGGCGGCGAGATAGTCCATTCGATTGGCGCTCCAGAAATTGACCTCGGACGGTTCGCGCTCGATGCCGAGGTCTTGGTGGACGACCTGATAGGGCCAGAGGGTGGGGATCAACAGTGCACCGGCGACGGCGCAGGCAGCCACGCCCATGGCTAGCCCCTTCAGCGCTTCACGATCCCGGTCGTAGAGCGCAACCAGCAGCAGCGATCCGCCAGCCATCAGCAGCATCGCGATCATGAAATAGAAGAAGTAGACGCCGAAGAGGCCCTGCGCGAAGAATGTGAGGCCCAGCGCAACGGCCCAGATGCGTTGGGATCTGCCCCGCTGCTGGGTCACCTTATAGAGGCAGAGCAGGGCGATCGGCAGCCACTGGGCGGCGATAATGTGCAGATGCTCGAAGTGGGCCATGCGCGGCGGCGCGAAGCTGAAGGCGACGGCGGCCAGGATAGCAGCGCCACGGTTGGTGGTGAGATCGTAGACGAGCCAGTACAACGCCAGGCCGGAGAGCAGGAATGAGAGGAAGAAGGCGACGTTGTCGGCCAGAATGTCGTTGTCGGTCAGCGCCAGAACGGGCAAGACCATCAGTGTCTGGCCGAAGAGGTGATCGGAATAGGCCAGGACATTGCGCCAGGGATAGAAGACATTGGCGTTGAAGATATCGAGCGGGTCGGTGGTCAGCGCGTGCCAGTTCCAGGCGATAGTCCACATCTGGAAGACGGGGTCACCCCAGGAGACCAGCGTGTCGTTCGCCTTGATGGCCAGAGGCCAGGTGAGCACGACGCTGAAGAAGATGAGGATGAGAACCACTGGAAGATGCGGGAGTGCCCGCTTATAGCGCGCCTTCATGCGCGGAAGTGAACCACATGAGAGATGAATAGAACCTCTCCGCGCGGCGTTGCGTGCCACGGGGAGAGGTTCCGCTTACGCAGGCAGGCTAAATCTTGCCCAGGACGTCCTTGGGCGTTGGATGCCGGCCTGTTTCCTTCTTGGAGTAAATGAGCTCGTCGCCGTAAGTCACCTCGTGCACCCCGCCGCTGGCTGGGATGAGGGTGACCTGGCTAACACGATCTACGCGTTCGTCGAGCAGTGCTTCCGCCAAACTGACGGCTTTCTCAAGGTAGCCTCAAGACGTGCAGTACTCGATGGTGACCGGCTTTCGATCTTCCATTGGGACCCCTTTCTGTCATAGTGCGTTCGCAAGTTCTGATTCTTTGTACCTATCCAGGCGATTCGCCGTCAAGTTCGAGCGAATCTCCATCGACAATCCAATGGGGTTTGGGAGATGATTCAATTGGCGGTTGGATGAGGAAGGATGCGTACTGGTGCGATTGAACACAGGTCTATCGCTGAGGGACTGGGGGCTGATGTTTGCGCTCGGGGTTCCGCCGGTCGTCATCATCATGATCATCACCTGGGTCTACCTCGCCCCGGACGAGCCCCTCATCGACCCCAACGCTACCCCGACCCCGATCGAGACGCCGGCGCCAACCTTCACGCCGGAGGAGGGTGCGCTCGTCGGTGGCACGGAGGTCACAGCGCAACCCAGCCCCACGGCAGAGGCGACTCAGCCCAGCCCGACCTCAACGTCAACGATCGCGCCTTCACCGACGCTGGGCGCAACATCGACGCCGAGGCCACCGCCGGCGGCGACGCCAGCACCGAGCCCGACGTCCGTTCCTCCGCCGACCGCCACGTCACCTCCCGCTCCGACAGCCACCACGCCCCCGCCACCGACCCCGACACCCGTCCCGATTGCACCGCCAACCGAACCGCCATCGACCGCCATCTGCCAGACCGACTGCGTACTGGTCGGCGCGACGCTGGAGAATTTCCCGGGTCCGATGCGGGTGGTGAGCGAGTTTGGGGATTTGAGCGGGAAGATGCCCGAGCTAGTGATGTTCTTCCAGGCCTGGGGCGATGCCGACCGCGAGTTCAAGTCCTGGTTGCCGGATCTCTCAGCCCTGGGCACCGCGCCGCTGATCACTTGGGAGCCGTGGCATCGAGCCGAGTATCTGAACCAGACGACCTACACCCTGTCATCGATCCTGGCGGGTCAGCACGATGCCTATATCGACAGCTTCGCCCAGCAGGCGGCGGCCTATGGTGGGCCGATCTATCTGCGCTTTGCCCACGAGATGAACACGCCGCCGGGCGAGGTCTACTGGTATCCGTGGCAAGGCGACCCCCAGGCCTACATCGCTGCCTGGCGCTATGTGCATGATCGCTTCGCGGCCGCGGGAGCAACGAATGTGCAGTGGGTCTGGTCGGTTGCCTGGATGAACGACGACGCGGCGCTCTACTACCCCGGCGATGCCTATGTCGACTGGGTGGCGATCACGATCCTGAACTTCGGCACGACCGCGCCGGAGCCGGGCTGGAAGAGTTTCGCCGACCTCTATGGTGGTCAGCGTCCGGTGGCGATGAGTTTTGGCAAGCCGGTGATGATTAGCGAGCTGGCCAGCGCCGAGCAGGGCGGCGACAAGGCTGCCTGGATCAGCGAGATGGCCACGGCGCTCAAGACCCAGTTCCCCGAGATCCAGGCTATCGTCTGGAACAACTACACCCAAGCCCGCCACGTCCCCGAAGCCAACTGGAGCGTCACCAGCAGCGACGCGACGCTGAACGTCTGGCGTGCCCTGCTCGCCGATCCGTATTTCTAAGTGATTCCAACGAATGGGTTTTGCTACGCCGTGGCGGCGAGGACACCGCCGATGATGATGACGGCAAGGACGAAGATGCCAGCTAGCACGGCTGCAGCGATGATGACTTTGTCGTGTTTGGACAAGCTTTCAGCCTCAATTCCTGATCCATAGGGCTACCAGGATTCAGCACCAAGCCGGTGCGCGTTGACCTAAGCCTACTTCAGACGAGGGAGCGCGGGAGATCTGACGGGGTCACGGCATTACCTCTGGGGTAATCGTCAGGCTGTGCGTTGGTCTCTATGCTGGGTGCAGTTGATTCGTTAGGTGACATGCTGAAGGGAGCAGGTCATGAGTGGCATCAATGAAGCGGCCACGATGGAGATCGCGAAGGTCGTTGAGGACTATTTCGCGATGTGGAACGAGGCGGATGTGGCTCGGCGACGGGAGATTATCGCTGGCGGCTGGGCAGAGGATCCAACCTACAAGGATCCGATGGTTGCGGCGGATAGCCGGGAGGCCCTGGTCGTGATGGTCGATGGCGTGCAGGCGCAGTTCCCGGGTCATCGCTTTTCGCTGACGAGTGCGATCGATGCCTATGAAGATCGGGCGCGCTGGAATTGGCAGCTCGCTGGGCCGCATGGTGTGATCGCCGCAGGCGTCGATTATGCCGAGCTGGACGGGCAGGGCCGTCTGCAGCAGGTGACGGGTTTCATCGACCAGCTGATGATCTCGTGAGGATGCATCAAGAGGAGGATTCGTCATGATCGCGACGAACGTAGGCAAAGCGACGAATGAACATCCGACCTCGCTGCTGCGGCTGGTGATGAAGCTGGATGCGCTGACGTGTGGCGCGGCCGGGGCGTTGAGTCTGGTGGCGAGTCTGGCACTCGATGAGGATGTGCTGGGCATCCCGGCAACGGCGCTGGGGATCATCGGGGTCTTCTTGCTCGTCTACGCGCCGCTGGTCTGGCTGATCGGGTCGCGGCCGGTGATCAACCGGTCCGCGGCCTGGGTCGTGGTGGGGGCGAACTCGATCTGGGTCGTGCTGAGCCTGGTGACGCTGGTCGCTGGCTGGTTCGACTTGACAAGCATTGGCATGGCTGTCGTTATCGCGCAGGCCGTGGCGGTTCTTGTGATAGCGGATTCGCAGGTAATCGGGCTGCGGCGGGGGTAGTGGTGGTCGGGAACCGGGATCCGGTGTCCGGGAATCGGGGACGACTAGCACCGTCGGCGATGGAATACCACGTTACCTGTCATCCCGAGCGCTAGTCGAGGGATCTCTCCGGGGATCGTGACGGCATGTCGACGTTGGTCTCGATGCTCAACACCTGCATGAGAGATCCCTCGGCTACGCTTCGCTCCGCTCGGGATGACAACCAATGAGGTCTAGCGATGCGGGAGTTGAGAGCCTTCGACATTGAGACGCGCCAGCGGCACTTCTCTACACATGGAAAGTTGCGTTCCGATGCTGAAGATGGGATCTTTCATCGGACCCCGAAGTAATGCCGGGCAATGTGAGGCGCGGTGAGATATGAGCACGATGACGGTGGTAGAGCAGCGACCAGTGGGGGATGTGCTGCGATGGTGGCGGCAGCACCGGCGGCGGAGTCAGCTTGATCTGGCGCTGGAGACGGGGATCTCGGCCAAGCACCTGAGCTTTGTCGAGAATGGCAGATCGCGGCCCAGCAGCGACGTGATTCTGCGGCTCGCTGAATCGTTGAATCTGCCGCTACGGGAGCGCAACCGTCTGTTGCTGGCGGGTGGCTTCGCCCCCGTCTTTCATGAGACGGGGCTGGACGACCCACAGTTTGCCTCGATCCGCTCGGCACTGCGTCAAGTGTTGACCGGCCACGAGCCGTACCCGGCCATCGTGGTCGACCGGCTCTGGAATTTGGTGGATGCGAACGCGGGTCTGGCGCATTTTGTCGGGGGCGTTGCGCCGGATCTGCTGGAGCCGCCGGTGAACGTTTTACGCTTTACCCTGCACCCCGAAGGCGCCGCGCCGAATATCGTGAATCTGGGTGAGGTCCGCGGGCACCTGCTCGGACGGATTCGGCGGCAAATGCGGCATACGGCCGATCCGGAGCTGAGCAAGCTCTATGACGAGTTGATGGGCTATCCCAGCGATCAAGCCGAGCCCGAGGTCGAATACCCCGGCCCAGGTGAGATCGTACTGCCGATCAAGGTACGCAAAGGCGATCAGATCCTGAGCTTCTTCAGCACGGTTGCCACCTTCGGCTCACCGCTCGATATCACCCTCTCTGAGCTGGCGATCGAGTCGTTCTTCCCAGCCGATGACGCGACGGCCGAGGTCTTGCGAGCGACGCAGTAGCAGGCTATTGCTGGTTGACCTGCTCGATTTGGTCGCGGTACTGGTCGTAGGGGTTGGCGCGCTGCTCGAAGTTGATGCCGTACCAGAAGATGACCAGCAAGATGATGAGTCCGGCGGTGGCGGTCAGGCCGCGGATGCCCCATACGCGCGGGGTGACGGTCTGGCCGTTGGCGGTCTGTTCTTGCGCGCCGCGGGTGATCCAGCGCTGCTCGCCCATGGTGAAGAAGCCGAGGATCCGCACCGGCACAAGGATGAAGGTCAGTGCCAGCACGAAGACCGGCAGACGCAGGATGTCTTTCGGGTTGCGGCGCAGGCGGGGGATCTGACGGATGCCGATGCTGATGATCGCGCCGAGGTAAGCGGAGCTGATAGCGATCAAGGGATTCTGGAGGATAGTGCCGCCGATGATCAGCGTCTCGGTCTGATCAGTAGCCCAGTTGTAGGCGAACATGACGACGAGCCCGACCAGGAAGAACGGTGTGACGATATCGGAGAGGAAGCAGAAGGCAAGGAATGGCTTCTTGATGAGCCAGCGCAGATTCTTGACCGTCTCGCGCTGACTGCTGCGTGCCCAGCGCAACTGCTGGCGGGCAAAGGTGATCCAGTCATTGGGCGCATCGGTCATCACTTTCGCGGTCGATTGGTAGACCGTGCGATAGCCCTTCTTGAGGGTGAAGTTGGTGAGCGCGCGATCGTCGCCGATCTCGCAGCGAATGCCCAGGAAGGTGTCGTTCATGAGTTGTGGCACGAACTCGACGAGCAGTTTGCGGCGGATGGCGATGGCGCGACCGGGCAGACAGCCGACGGTGCCGAAGCTGGATTGGGCGGGCGTCGAGGTGTTGAAGCGCAGCTCTTCCATCCAGTCGCAGCAGTGGCGGACGAAGTTGCGGTTGGGATCGAAGATACGCTGGTAGGTCGTTGCGCCGCCGATGGTGGGGTCGGCGAAGGGCTTGACCAGCTCGCGCACGGTGTCTGGCTCGAAGATGGTGTCGCTATCGACGATGATGGTGATCTCGCTGCGGGTGAGCGGGATACCAGTCTCGAGTGCCGAGCGCTTGCCAGCCTTGGGGATCGGGATGACGCGGTCGGCATACTGGCTGGCGATCTTGACCATCTCCGGATCGCCGCCATCGACGATCACCAGCAGCTCATCGGGCTTGGCGGCCCGGATCGAGGCGAGAGATCGGTGGAGAACTTCTGGAGGTTCCTGATAGACCGGCATGACGACGGATGTTGTCGCTGTGAAGTCATTCACCGCCGGAGCATAGCGCCGCGCACCGAGGGTCTTGACCGTCCAAACCGCCCAGGCGTAGATGAAGAACACCACGAAGAAGTGCGGCTGGCCGTATCGAATCCAGTCCATAACCTGATAAATGAAAGCGATCACTGGCTAGCTCGATCCTCATGAACTTGGGAAGCGACGATCGCCTGAGCTGCCTGGAAGATGTGGCTTGCCTGTGGAGAGACGGCGACGCGTCCGTTGCCGATGCCAAAGAGCCGTTCGAAGGCACTGAGCGCTGATTGCTGATTGACGATCTGCGTGTTGGCGTCACCTTCGACGTATTGCAGGATGGTGATGCGCTCGTGCATCTGCTCTCCGTTGCGCTCCACGGGCCAGGTCCAGGTGAGGGCGATCCACTGTCTGCCCGAATCTGGCACGACGAATTGCAATTGCTGGCCGACGATACCCATGCCGATATCAATGGTCGATACGGCGGCCAGATTGAAGCCGTGGAAGTTGTAGCAACCCTGAACGTTGAAGAGATCTAGGCGCTTCCGGTCGTCGGTCAAGACTGAATCAACCCAAATCGTTGGCTGACCAGGGACCTGATACTTGAAGCGCTGATAGGTTGAGTTGCGTCCGAAGAATGGCTTCGACCAGTCGTACTGGTCAACGAAGACCGGCTCGACACGCTCATAGGCCGGCAAGGTCGCCTGGAAGGCGGGAATCGGGTGACCGGTGGCGAGGCGGGTCGAGAGTCCGACTGCGTCGACGATGCCCTGGTTAAAGACTCCGACGACCAGGCTGATCCCGATCAGCAGCAACATCAGCAATGGGGTGGATGATGTGCGACGTACGCGGAGCATGGTTGGAGCGCTCGGCATGACAGTGGTCTCGCGCTCAAAGCGGAATTTGAGCAGCACACCGACGACGATCATGACCGCCATGGCGACGCCGAAGAGGATGAGCCCAAGGGTCGCGTGCGTCCACCAGAAGTAGGGTGTATCGACGCCCCATTTGGTTGCTACGGCAAAGAGTCCAAAGATGCGGCCGACATTGAACGTCCAGAGCAGGACTATTCCCGCTGTCAGCCAGAGTGCCTTCTTCCAGATCTTCCCACTGAGGAGATACATCGCAGGGATGCCGATGACCAGGAACCCGAACATGCTGGATGCCCCGGCGCAAGGCGAGTCGATTCCGACGAGTTGGGTGGTTTGGTTGGGGCCGGTGATCTGATAGACGGCTTCCTGGCTTGTGGCGACAATACCGGGCCAAGAGAATTGATGCAGCACGCTATCGACGCCCAGGACGGTGATTTGGGTGATGTGATTGATAGCCTGGCCGAGCGCGTCTTGATACGGCGCAGGCCAAATGAGAAAGAGATAGAGAACAGCAAACCAGGAACGCGTTACCGCGCCAAGCCCGAAGACGATAATGGCTGCACCAACACCAAAACAGGCGAGTGCAAGCAGATCGCCGCGGTTGTACCAGAAGTAGATCGAGCCGAGACGTGAGCCGCCATACATGAGCCCGAGCGCCGTGAGCAAGAAGGGCAAGGCTGCGATGAGCTCTGTGACGCTATCGCGCCAGACGTAGCTGGGCTTGCGCCGGGACTGGATGACGGCGGTGGCGAAGGCGAGGAGCGGGATCAGCCCCTGATAGGCGAGCGGAATGTCAGTTTGCAAGCCGGTCCACAGCGAGCGAGCGGTGAAAGGGAACGCCAAGGCAAGAGCGAGCCAGAGCACCAGCGAGGGTGCAAGTGCCCTGGATTTGCGACTGACAGGTCCGTCGCCCAATGGGGACCAGCGGCGTCGTCCGCGCGACGCCGGCTGGTCTGACTCGTAGGTATGAGCGTGGGGAAATGCGGCTTGCATGGGTTGAGTTCTACGCTGCGTTCAACTGCTGGCGGCGCCAGACGAACCACGCGCCACCGGCCACGATCAGCGCGACAACCGGGAAGATGATGGCCATCGGTGCCTCAGGAATGACCGTTGGCGGCTGGCCCTCGAAGCAGAAGGTGACGTGGCTGATGTCTGCCTTGCCAGTCGAACCGCCTGAACCCTCGAGAATTGCAGGATTGAAGTTCTGCGTGTTCGAGCCCTTGGACTCGTCGTTGCCAGCCTTGACGACCATGCGGACGACGGGAGAGTTGCTCGACCAGGTGAAGTTCTTGGAATCGGTGATATTGATCGTGACGACGATGTCGTCCGGCGTGTTCTTTTCGATATCGCCGTAGTTGGCACCGTTCCAGTTATCGAACTTCCAGTAGTAGGTGCCGACGCCACACTCTGCAGCTGGCGAGTTGCCCTGCGCGAATGCGCTCGATGTTGCGAAGCCGGCAGCGATGGCCAGGCCAAGACCGGCGAAGACCATAACACTGGCGGCCATGAGGCGGAGCACAATGCTGTGACCCCGTCTAATCGTGTGCTTGTGATTCATTGTCCCTGTTTACCCCTGTTTTCCGGTTAGATTGCAACGCGCAATGTGGCGCGCGTCATATGCCCGAGTGTTGCTCTGTGACGATGTCGAGGACGTCTGCAAGATCGAGACGTTGCCGTTCGACATGGTGCCCGTGCACGTGCGACACATAGCTGTGCGGGTCGTCCTCATCCAGACACAACAGCAGTGGATCGTCGCTTATCTGCCACGCAGACCGGATACGAGACCGGATGGCCCCGAATTCTGTGAGCGGAGCGATAACAATAATCGCGTCTACATTTGTGTCTGGGTTGGTGAGCCAGCGCTCTATGTCCTCAATGTGACGGACATCGTATGCCTGCCGTAGTGCTTCAGCAATTGAGTCACCGAACATGCGGTGCGCACTGATAATCACGATGCTGGCACTACCAGGCAATGAATTTCTCTCCTCCCTACAAACTGCCGTCGAGCGACGGATAGCTCCTCACCAGTAAGGCGAGTGTAGGTAGAAGAGGGATTGAGATAAATCGGGAATTAGAGTTAGACAGTGATTAACGGAATCATCAATCCTGAGCGCATGTATATGCGTAACTGATTTCCGCTTTAGAAGCTTATGCCTGGTTAGTTGTCATCAAAACTAACGACTCGCAGATGGCGGGTTGCCCAGTTCGCGGCAGCAGTCCGGTTACCGGTTCCCGTTTTACTGAAGATCGCTTCGATATGGCTACGCACGGTGGGAAGGCTGATTTCAAGGCGGTTGCTGATTTCGCGGTCTGTCAGCCCCTGCGCCAGCAAGGCGAGGACCTCACGCTGTCGCTCAGTGAGGCCGACATCGTTGGAGACGAGTGTCGGTCCGAGGCGCAAGGCATTGACGACAGCGGTGGCAAGGTCGCGCGGGATAGCGGCTTCTCCGCTGGCAACCACCTCGATAACTTTGAGGAGTGACGAGATGCCGTATTCCTTCGAAATGATGCCCATTACGCCGATCGAGAATGACTGTACGATCTCGTCTTTCAGGTCTTCCAATTCGCGCTCTCGAACCATGAGAATGATGCGTGAGCGCGGGTGTTGGGAGAGCAGATCCTGGACCAGGCTGAATTGATCGGGACTAGCGAGCTCGAAGGCAATGACAAATATGTCGGGATCCCAGCCTGCGTTGATGATGGCGTAGAGGCTCCGCAGGTCGTGGGCGGTGCGTGATTCGGTGTAGCCGGCTTGAACGGCTGCACTAGCCAAAGCTTCCGCAAGAAGCGTATGCGGATCCGCGATCAGCAATGACGGGAATGATGCATCAGTGCGCTGTTGGTGATGTGACATAATCCCTTGTCCTTACGCCAGATTCCTGGCCAGCGACGATCTGAAATATACGCCGCGCTGCCGTTCCTCCCCTTAATATAACGTGCCAGACGATTGAACGTCGCGTTTAGGGAGTTGTACGGCCAGCGTTGCGCTGGGATCCCTGCGGCATTACGGGTCGCCCAGCGCGGGAGCCATCATGAGTTGCCGCCAACCGACGAGGGCTTCCGGGCTGCTATCGACTCGCCAGTTGATTGATGTGTACTCACGCGATTCTGAGTAGTTGAGCCAGACGAAGGCGCGAATCTCAGGGAATTGGTGGAGTGCTGGGCCGATATCTGCGATCCACTGTCCTTTATCTCCGCCAGTTTCGGAACTCGAGAGCTCGCTGATCATCACGGGCTTGCCGTAGCTGACGGCGCGTGAGTGTTGCAATCCATAGAGTTCGGCGAAGGTGCGCCAGGTGGAATCGTCCTTGATCGCACCAAAGTTCAGCACGGTCATCGCTACCCAGTCTACATAATTATCGCCGGGGTAGTAGAGCTGGGCATCATCGTTCATCCAGGCAACCGACCAGACCCACTGCACATTCGTTGCCCCTGCCGCCACAAAATGGTCGTGAACGTGTCGCCACATGGCGATGTATTGCTCGGGGTTGCCTTGCCACGGATACCAGTAGGCCTTGCCGGGGGGCGTGTTCATCTCATGGGCAAAGCGCAGATAGATGGTGTCGCCATAGGCTGCGGCAGCGCGGGCCCATGTATCGATGTAATCGTCGTGGCTGCCCGCGATGATCGATTCCACGGTGTAGTCGGATTGATTGATGAACTCGCTGCGACGCCACGGCTCCCAGGTGATCAGCGGGTCGAGCCCTAATTCGTCGAGCCGGGGCAGCCAGTCCTTGAATTCTCGGTCGTCATCACCCCAGGCCTGAAAAAAGGCGACGATATCGGGCATACGACCGCTGAGCTGGCCGAAGTTGGTGATAGCGTCGAAGGAACCAGGGAAGTCTTCGAGCGCGACGCCAACCTGAACGCAATCGCTCTGACAGATGGGCGATGGCGTGGCGGTCGGCGCTGGAGTCGGTGTCGGCACAACCTCGGCTGCGGTGGGTGCATCATCCTCACTTGTCGGGTGTGAATGCGATGTGGGAGTCGGGGTTTCGCCTGGAGCCAGGTCGGAGAGATTGACCTCGGGTGTGGGGCGTTGCTCTGGCAAGCCTGACTCTGCAGTGAGCAGAAAATCGGCGGAATTGATGCTGGATTCACGCTCGCCGGTAACCGTCGGGAGCCAGTAGACGAAGAAGAGTGCCGCGACGACGAGCACGCCTGCGGCGATGAATATCAGGTTAACGAGGGATCGTGCAGTGCTTCGACGTGCTGAACGAGGTTCGATTGGCAACGTAATGACCGTCCAGGCTTAAAACGTCAAGCGGCGGAACTCACAATTAATTATAAAGCCTCACGCTGTGACGAATCTATTTATGGCCAGCGCCCGACGGTATCGGCAAAGCTTTCGAACGCCGACTGGGATGATGTAACCGGCCAATTGCCGCTGCCCACCTGGTTGAACCAGACGACGGCGCGCAGGGCTGGGTAGGCGGTTGTTAGGTTGGCGTGGTCGAGTCCCTCACGGATCCAGGCTGCCTTGTCGCCGCCAATCTCTGCGCTGCCAGTCTCGGCGATCATGACCGGCTTGTCGGCGATCTCGGCGAGCTGGTCATAGGTCGGCTTGAATGTTTCGTTAAATGACCGCCAGGATTGACCTTCGCTGGCGGTGCCGAAGTTGTAGCCATCGATGGCGAGCCAATCGACGATATCGTCGCCGGGGTAGACCGAAGCGAGGGGCGTCGCACCGGGATAGTCCTTATTGGGACTCCAGACGAATTGCACGTTGTCGGCCCCGGCTGCACGAAAGATGCCGACGATGTGACGCCAGGCGTCTTTGTAGTGTTGTTCGGTGGTGCCGTTGACGCCGATGGCCCACGGATACCAGTTGCCATTCATCTCATGGGCGAAACGGATCAAGATCGGGCCATAGATAGCCGCGGCCCCACGCGCCCAGCTCCAAATGTAATGATCGAATTTGCCCTTTGGAATCTGGCGAAGCGCGAACTGCGGTTGGTGTGTCCCGTGCTTCGTATCCCAGGGTTCCCAAGTGATCATGGGGATCGCGTTACGATCGAGGACTTGCTGGACTTTGTCGGCACGGAACGCGCTATAGTCCTTGCTGCCCCAAGCTTGATACCAGGGAATGATGTCCACGGCGCGGCCGATGTCGTGCTCCAGCTGTTCGAGCGGCCGGAGATCGCCGGGAGCGGGAGGTTGCCAGATCCCAAGCATGATCTGTGGAGTCGATTCATCTTCAGCGGCTGTGGTGTTGAAGGTGGGATAGATCAGCATGGAAAGCAGCGCGACGGCCAGCAGGAAGCGGATCGCACGGGCGATGGAATTGTTGATGGCTGGCGCAATCGTAGGGCTTTGGATGGAGTTGGGCATTGTGCGCGACCTCTCTCGCATTCTTGCGGGAGAGTGGCACCGCCGCCCTCCGCATGATTTCGGCAACCCGGCTATCCCAGTTCACATGGGACCCGTGGCTTTGCGTCCCCGCCTTACGACGGGTTTGCCCGTTCGACCTTGCGGTCGGACCGATCACGTTGTCTCGCTGAGTATATCTCTAAACGGTCATCATGTGGCGGCTAGACGTAAGATCTCTGAATTTTCGGGTCTCACGGTGATGGCTATCGCTCTGGGCGGATCTTGCGTACACTCTTGGGAGCGGGCTGGCGCTGAGGAATGGGGACCAGAACGGTGCGAGGCGTGGATGATTTGTACGCGATTATTCCGGCGGGGGGCAGTGGCACGCGTCTGTGGCCACTGAGCCGTGCCGACCACCCAAAATTCCTGCATCCTTTGCCAGGCCCACGCTCAATGATTCAGGAGACGGTGCATCGCTTGTCTCCCGTGCTCAAGCCCGACCATCTGTTGATTGTGACGGGGCGATCACATGCGGTGGAGATCGGTCGCCAGCTGCCGGAGATCGACCAGGAGCAGATTATCATCGAACCTGCGCCACGAGGCACTGGCCCGGCAATTGGCCTGGCCGTGGCGCTGATTGCCCAGGAAAATCCCGATGCGATCGTCGGCTCATTTGCGGCCGACCACCACGTGCTCTTTCCCGAGCGATTCATTACCGATGTGCGCGCCGCGATGGCGGTGGCAAGCGAGGGCTATCTGGTGACGATCGGGATTGAACCGAGCTACCCCGAGACAGGCTATGGCTACATCAAGGTCGGCGAGGAGATCGGAACGTTTGCCGGGGAGCCGGTCCATCGCGTCGACCGGTTCCGCGAGAAGCCTGATCTGGAGACGGCTAAGCAGTATCTGGCCGATGGCGGCTACCTCTGGAATGCGAGCATGTTCGTCTGGCGTGCCTCGACGTTGCTGGATGAGATGCAGCGCTTGCTGCCGGATGTGCACCGGGCATTGATGCTGATTGCCGAGGCCTGGGGGACAGATCGAGGCGAGGAGGTCTTTGCGGCAACCTGGCCGGAGATCGAGCAAGTGACGATCGACCACGGGATTCTGGAACATTCGACACATGTAGCGGTGGTGCCGAGCCAGATGGGCTGGAGCGATCTGGGGGATTGGCACAGTGTCGGAACCCTGAAGGCGCAGGCTGATGAGCCAAACACGGTGGTCGATGCCGAGGTTCTATCCGAGCACAGCCGTGACAATCTGATTTACGGCAACCGGCGCGTGATCGGTCTGGTGGGGGTCGAGGGGTTGGTGGTTGTCGATACGGACGATGCGTTGCTGATTTGCGACCGGACGCGTGCCCAGGATGTGAAAGATATCGTCGAGCAGTTGAAGTCACGCGGGATGCGTGAGTTGCTGTGAGATCTGGTGACGAGACGGTGATTAAGCTGGATCTCTGGCGGCCGGTGGTGCTTTCTCCGCAGCTCAAGCGTCGGGTCTGGGGCGGCCAGCGTTTGGCTCCAGGTGGCGGTCCGGTCGGCGAGGCATGGGTAGTTCACGAAAACAATCTGATTGCTGGCCCTGCATGGCGCGGAATGACGCTCGGTGAGCTGAGCGCACAGCTTGGCCCTGATCTACTGGGCACGACCGCGGTGGAGCGCACTGGTGATCGCTTCCCCTTGCTGATCAAGCTGCTGGACGCCCACGACTGGCTCTCGGTGCAGGTGCACCCCGATGATGCGCTGGCCCGCGAGCTGGAGGGGCCAACCCACTACGGCAAGACGGAAGCCTGGCATATATTGGAGGCCGCACCGGACGCGGAGATTATTCTCGATCTTGCGGAAGGGGTCGATGCCGAGGCATTTCACTCGGCCGTTCAGAACGGAACAGCGCTGGAAGCGATTCGCCGGGCGCCTGTGCAGACGGGCGATACGTGTTTCATTCCAGCCGGCACGGTGCATGCCCTCGGACCAGGTCTCTTCCTATATGAAGTGCAACAAGCGAGCGATATCACCTATCGCGTCTATGACTGGGACCGTCCGTTGAGCGAAGGCCGGGCGCTGCATTTGGAGCAGGCTCGCCGGAGTGTGCGGCCGAGCGACAACACAGCGCGGTGCTCGCCGATGCCACCTGCCTCGCTCAGTGGGGAGCGCGAGCTGGCGAAGTGTGAGTACTTCCGGCTGGAGCGCCTCGATCTGCATAGCGAAACGATCGAGCGGGAGACGGGAGGCCGTAGCTTCCACGCCATCACGGTGGTCGAGGGACGTGTGCAGGTGGAGACGAGCGGTGGGGCGCTGGAACTCTTCACCCATGCAAGCGCGGTGATCCCGGCTGCGGCGGGATGGTATCGCGTGACGTCGAACACGTCATCGGCGGCATTAGTTGCGAGTGTGGATTAGCACAAGGAGAGACGTTTGCGGATTCTGGTGACTGGTGGAGCGGGGTATATCGGTAGCCATACGGCGAAGCTGCTGGTCGAGCGAGGTGAGCAGCCGGTGGTGATCGATAACCTGAGCACTGGTCGCCGCGATGCCGTACGCTGGTGTCCCTTGATCGAAGGCGATATCGGCGATATCGACCTGGTGCGCAAGGTGCTGCGAGACCATCAGATCGAGGCAGTGATCCACTTCGCCGCGTCCATCGCCGTCGGCGAATCGATGCAGAATCCCCGCAAATACTTCCGCAACAATGTCGGCGCGAGCCTGAATCTGCTGGAGGCGATGCTGGCCGAGGATGTGCGGACGATGGTCTACTCATCTTCCTGTGTGATTTACGGCGAGCCGCAGTATATGCCGCTCGATGAGCGCCACCCGGCCGGGCCGATCAACCCTTATGGTGAGACCAAGCAATTTATCGAGCATGTGCTGCGCTGGTATGGCGAGCTTGAGGGACTGCGCTGGATGGCGATGCGCTATTTCAATGCATCGGGCGCTGACCCCGATGGTGAGATCGGCGAAGCGCACGACCCAGAGACGCACCTGATTCCACGGGCAATCATGGCCGCGCAGGGCGAGATCGAAACGCTGGAGCTCTTCGGCACCGACTACCCGACCCCGGACGGCACAGCCGTGCGTGACTACGTGCATGTGTTGGATCTGGCGGACGCGCACGTACGGGCGATCGAGTACCTGAGCTGCGGTGGCGAGAGCACGGCCATTAATCTGGGCACTGGCCGAGGCTACTCGGTGCGTGAGGTGATCGCTGCCGTCGAGCGAGCAGGCAATTGTGTCGTGCCGGTTCAAGAGCGACCGCGCCGGGCGGGTGACGCCCCCGAACTGATCGCCGACCCAACCCACGCCCATCAGATCCTCTCCTGGACCCCCCAATACTCCGACCTCGACACCATCACCCGCACCGCCTGGCAGTGGCACACGTCTGAGCGCTAGGGTGGAAGATCAGGCAATCGCAGCGCTAGGTTTAGTTTCAGGATTCTCGAGTATTTGAATAAGTCGAGCTTTGGGTGATTCGTTAAACAGGCTATTGCGTGTTGCGGGTTGCGAGCGAGTCGCAGCGATCTCGTCGAGTGTTGATTCCAGGCGTGATGCGGGAATGCCAGCGATGAGGGCAAAGCTCAAGAATTCAGGCCAAACGTGGACGAGGTGCTCTAGATATCCCTCGAATTGCATGCCGACGACATCCATTGCCTCGGGGTCGACAAGTGCATAGATGTCGTGATCAGCATCTACGAGCACGGCGACTGGGGCAATGTCCTCGTTCGTGAAGTAGAGAAACAGAGTGTCGACGACTTCGTCATAGGAGGCGCTCCACTCCGCGACGTCGCTATTTCGAATATCGTCCGGCAATACATGGATCCGTTCAATGTGCTCATGATCCCGATAGGTCATGGACTACTTCTCCTCAAGTTGATTGTATTTCATTGGTCGACTGTATCTGGGGGGTTAATACCCCGCTGGGCTATGTGAGAGATTTCACGGAGGTGATAGGCTGGAGGGCGGGGCTGACATAGGGGCTGGTATTTTGGAGTGTGGCGCATGCGCTGGTTGGTGGTGATGGTGTTGCTGCTGACGGCGACGCTGGCGGCTTGTGGCGGCGATTCGGGTTCGGGTGAGCTTGATGTTCATGATGCCTGGGCGCTTCCGGTAAGC
>CAYNTE010000032.1:0-5632 GCA_964399615.1 uncultured Thermomicrobiales bacterium | reverse complement strand
GATGCGTCACCCAATCACGATGACATGGACGATATGGGGTCGTCGGAGATGCATGGTGGGGCCACGGCGGCGGTGTTCTTCACGATTGATAATGAATCGGATGAGGACGACCGGCTGGTTGGCATTCGCACGGATATCGCGGATGTCGCTGAGATGCACCATTCCGAGATCGATGATGCTGGTGTCATGCGCATGAATCCGGTCGATGGGGTCGAGGTTCCAGCTGGCGAATCGATAGAGTTCGAATCGGGTGGCTATCACGTCATGCTGATCGGACTACACCACGATTTGGTAGCTGGAGAGTCGTTCGAGATCACGCTTGAGTTTGCCGAACACGGCGACGTTGAGGTTGAAGTCGATATCCGGCAACCGTAATACACAGAACGAGAGGCAGAGCGATGCGATCGCGTTGGGGGCTGTTTGGGCTGCTGGCGGCATTGATGCTGCTCGTAGTGCTGAGTGCAGCCTGCTCGCGTGGAGATGATGGCACGAGCAACGACGACGTCAATATGGAGGTCGTCGTCTCGCCGAACCCGCCGGCGACGGGTCCTGCGACGATTGAGGTGACGCTGATCGACGGTGATGACGGGCCGGTGACGGGTGCGGACCTGCAGGTCGAGGGTAATATGAACCACGCTGGGATGGAGCCGGTTTTCTCGGACCTTGTCGAGAACGAGGATGGCCACTATGTGACGCAGGATTTCGAGTTCACGATGGGTGGAGATTGGGTCGTCACGGTGCGGGGCAATCTGGCGGATGGTGAGCCGTTCGAGCAGACCGTCGATGTGAAGAGCGTCGAGGGATGACCGGCAAGGTGATCCCGCTTCGTCCGGTTGGGCGGCGGGATCTCACGCGCTGGCGCTGTATCGGGCGCTTCCTGCGCTGGAAGCATGCACGTACGACGATGCAGGCGGTGCTGCTGGCGCTTTCGGCGTTGTTGATCTTCGATGGAATGATCGGGCCATCGCTTGCGCCGAAGAATCTGGCCGGGGTGCTGCCGTGGGTGCACTGGCGCGGTTTTGTCGTGCTAGGGCTATTGATCGGCGGCAACTTCTTCTGTATGGCCTGCCCGTTCATGTTGCCCCGACGGCTGGCGAAGAAGATCTTCCCCGCCCAACGCGCCTGGCCGCGCTGGCTGCCGGGCAAGCTGGTGGCGATCGTGCTGCTGGTGGCGTTTTTCTGGAGCTACGAGGCGTTCGATCTGTGGGCCAGTCCGTGGCTGACGGCCTGGGTGGCGGTCGGCTATTTCGGTGGCGCGTTCCTCATCGATGGGCTCTTCAAGGGCGCGGCATTCTGCAAGCACGTCTGCCCGATCGGCCAGTTCAACTTCGTCAATAGCCTAGCCTCGCCGCTCGAGGTCGGGGTGCGCGACTACGACATCTGCGCGCAGTGCGTCACCAAGGACTGCATCCGGGGGCGGCACGACCCGCAGACCGGCAAGCTGTTGCAATCGGGCTGCGAACTTTATCTCTTCCAGGAGCGTAAGGTCGGGAATTTCGACTGCACCTTCTGCCTCGATTGCATCCAGGCCTGCCCGTATGACAACGTCGGCATGATCGTGCGGACTCCGGGGCGCGAGTTCACGGGCGATCCGGTTCGGTCGGGGATCGGGAGGCTGAGTGGCCGGCTGGATGTCGGGCTGATGACACTGCTGATCGTCTTTGGCGGGCTGATGAACGCCTTTGGGATGATCGGGCCGGTCTACACGCTCGAGCGCTGGCTGGCCGATCTGCTCGGCACCTCTTCCGAGATACTGGTGCTGCTGGTTATCTTTGGGCTGGGGTTGGTGGTGTTGCCGATGGCGATCGTGAGCCTGACCGCCTGGCTGAGCCGTGCCTGGGCTGGTGGCAGCCTGATGAGCCTGACGCAGATCGTCAGCCGGTTTGCGATCGGGCTGGCTCCGCTGGGTCTCGGCGTCTGGACCGCGCACTATGGCTTCCACTTCTTCACCGGCGCGCTGACGATCATCCCGGTGATGCATGAGTTCCTGCAGCAGATCGGGCTGCCGGTTCCTGGCAATCCGAACTGGGGGCTTGGCGCGGTGATGCCGACCCTGATGATCGATGTGATCGAGCTGCTGGTGCTGGAGGTCGGGCTCGGCTTCAGCTTCTGGGCGCTCTATCGAGCGAGCGCCTGGGCCTATCCCGACAACGTCCGTCGCGGTTGGGCACCGTGGGCGGTGCTGGCTGTGTTGATCTTCGTGGCGGCACTCTGGCTGATGTCGCAGCCGATGGAGATGCGCGGCACGATCCTCAACTAGCTAGTTGGTATCGGGAGTGCGCCAGTAGCGCTGGCCACCGGCGGTGCGTTGCAGCCAGCGGCCGTCGACGAGCTCGCGGCGAAGTGCGGCGCAGTCGGGATGATGACGCTCGATGATCTCGTTGACCTGTTGCTCGGAGTAGGTGACGTCGTGCTCGAACTGGTTGGCGAGCCAGTTGAGCACGACATCCTTCTTGCGCCGGTTCACGGGGATTTGTAGCAGCCGTTCACCGTCGAAGTTGTTCTGCAGCACCTTACGGGCGAACTCGTCGTCTCCGGCATCGGCGGCAACGACATCGTTGGATTCGCGTGTCAGCAAATCCTTGCGCATGTCGCGCAGCGCCTCGAAATCGAGCGAGTAACGACGGGATGCGTCTGGCCGTACCAGCCCGAAGCTCTCCAGCATCGCCAGGTGGCGGACGACGGAGGCGGGCTTCATCGCCAGCACCGACGCCAGCTCATCAGCCCGCCGCCCCTCAATCGCCAGACAGCCAATAATCCGCAACCGCTCATCATCCCCCACCACCCGAAAGAATTCGGTCAGCGTGCGTTGGCCTGTTTTCAGTGTGGTGTGCATCGTCATACTCTCGTTTCCTACGGGAAGAAGTTCTTGGCTGATTCGAGGACGATGTCGGTGGCTGCGCCATTGCCGCGGGGGTAGTCGTAGCCGCGGATGAGGGCAACGGGGCGGCCATCCATTTTGCCTGCGAGGAGTTCGGCGGTGCCGGCGAGTTCGTCGGCGACGGCCATGATGGTGACGTGGAGGTCGTGTCCCCAGGGGTCGGTTTGGCCGCGATAGTCGACAAAGGGATCCATGCCTGCCAGGCCGATGGCGATGTTGGTGATGCCTCTGCGCCATGGTCGACCAAATGAATCGCTGATGATGACGGCCGGGGCATTCCCGAAGCGCTCGGCCAGACCATCGCGCAGGTGGCGTGCCGATGTATCGGGGTCGACGGGCAGCAGGCAGACGTGATCCTCAGGAACGTTGGAGGCGTCGTTGCCTGCATTGGCACACACGAAGCCATGTCGGGTCTCGGTAATGAGCACACCACGGTCCATGCGGACAATGCGGCGAGATTCGCGCAGCACGAGCTCGACGGCACGGGCGTCTTTATCCCAATCGTCGGCAAATGTCTGGGCAATGGCGGATGGTTCGATGCCGTCGAGCGAGACGACCCGTCCCTCGGCTTTGGAGACGATTTTCTGCGTGACGACGAGGATATCGCCATCTTCCAGCTGTAACCCATTCGCCTGAATAGCTGAGCCGATGATTTCGACCAGATCATCGCCGTCTTGGACTTCGGGGATCCCATCGAGACCAATGACGCGCACTTCGGCTGGCATCGCTGTATTGACCCTTGCCTCTCCTGGCTAACTCGGTTGAGTCAGATTCGGGATGACGTGTTCTCCGTACACGTCAATGAATTCTTCCTGATTTCGTCCCACGTTGTGGACGTAGATCTCATCGAACCCAAAGTCAACATAGCGCTGGATGTATTCGCGGTGAGCGTCGGGATCGCTGGAGATGAAGACGCGGTTGACATAGTGTTTGGCTTCAACGAGCTTGGCCATGGCCTGGAAATCCTCGGGATTCTTGATATCGGCCTTGGGGAAGGCCATGCCGCCGTTGGGCCACTCTTTGACGGCGTTCTCGGTCGCCTCATCGTCGGTCTTGGCGTAGGAGACGTGGACCTGGAGGAGCTTCGGCATCTTGGATGCGTCT
The DNA here is from genome assembly GCA_964399615.1 of uncultured Thermomicrobiales bacterium. Classification (GTDB taxonomy): domain Bacteria; phylum Chloroflexota; class Chloroflexia; order Thermomicrobiales; family CFX8; genus CAYNTE01. The sequence goes on along the minus strand of CAYNTE010000032.1, from coordinate 1,647 downwards.
TTATCGGCCTGCTTTGCGCCCCTCTCGAAGCGCTCGAAGAGGCCATTGATGCGGTCGTCGGAGGCCCCGACAGTGATCATGCCGTCGGCATAGCGCCCGGTGCGCTGGCTGTTGAGCGGCCCCGCCGTGGCGATGAAGATAGGCGGCGGTGTGTCGGGCAGCGTGTAGAGACGGGCGCTCTCGACGGTGAAATACTCGCCGCGATGGGTCACGCGGTCGCCGGTGAAGAGCTTGTTGATGATCTCGACGGCCTCGAACATCATCCTCGATCGCACGCCACCATCCGGCCAGACACCGCCGACGATGTGCTCATTCAGCGCTTCGCCTGCGCCCAGCCCCAGATAGGTGCGACCGGGATACATCTGCTCGAGCGTCGCGGCCATATGAGCGACGATGGTGGGGTGATAGCGGAAGCTGGGGCAGATGACGCCGGGACCAAAACGCTGGTTGGTACGCTCGCCGAGGGCAGCCATGAAGGCAACACTGAAGCCACTCTGACCCTGCTCGGGTGTCCATGGGTGGAAGTGATCGGAAGCCATCACGGCGGGGAAGCCTGCCGCTTCGGCTCGTTCGCTGTAGTCGAGCAGCTGTGTGGGGGTGAATTGCTCCATCATCGCTGCATATCCGATGTCGGTCATGTGGCCTGCTCTCGTTGTGCTAACTACCGAAGCCGTTGGCTACGACGTGATCGATGGAGAAGAGTATCGTGACCCGGTGCTGCTCCTTGAAGTACGCCCAGCCTTCCTCGAGCTCTTCGGTCGATAGTTCCGGATTGTAGCGCTTCGCTAGCGCATAAATATCGGCCTGAGTGGTCTCCTGATCATGGATGATCTCATCGACGGTGCCACGCAAAGTGAGGTACTTATACTCATCTTCAATGGCGATGGAATAGCGGGGGTCACGCTCCAGGTTGCGGAGCTTGAGCGTCGTGCTGTTGGTGTTGATCATAATTTGATCGCCACGTAGTTCGAACCACATGACGGATTGCTGCGGCTGGCCGTCCTGATTCACCGTCGCCAGCACGCCGAAGCGCCGCTCCTCAAGGAACGCGCGCATCTCGGGGGAAAGGGGCATCAATAGATCCTTCCACTAGCTCATATCTCTAGCCACTGTGTTCTAACATACTCCATTGTCTGGGTATTCTCGGGATATGAATACGACTCCGGTGATTGGCACCGGAGTCGTTGCGTTCAGTGGGGCGCTTGATTAGAGCCAGTCCTCGTGTTCGCTGCGGCTGCAGCGGTCGCTCACGCGGATCGTGCCGTTCCACTGGTTGACGCAGACGTGGATGGTGTCTTGCCCGCGGGTGGTCACCATCTGTTCGCTGCGGCTGCAGCGGTCACTGGCACGGGTCGCGCCGTTCCATTGGTTGACGCAGAGGGCGAGGTCGGCGTAGCTGGCCAGCGGCAGGCTGATGTGGGTCTCATTGCGGCTGCAATCGCTTGCCATGCGTAGCGCACCATTCCAGCGGTTGGCGCAGAGACTGGCAGTGTCGAAGACCTGGATGGTCTGGGATCGGCCCGCTTCGCCACCGTCGCCATCGGTGACAAGGACACTGACATCGTAGGCGCCGCCACGGTCGAACTGACACTGGTTGTCGCCGACGAGTGTGCCGCCATCGCAGTCGTAGGTGTAGGTCAGCGGATC
>CAYNTE010000031.1:11580-23851 GCA_964399615.1 uncultured Thermomicrobiales bacterium | reverse complement strand
CACGCCTGCGGCTACGCGCCGATCGATCTCTACCCTTGCTTTCGAGGGACGATGCTGGAATTTCCCGATGGCCGGAACAAGGCTACGCGCGAATGGGTAGTCGAAAACCAGAGTGTCCTTGCCGAGGTGCTCGAAGCGATTCGCGACAACGGGGAAGCAAGTATCAGCGCCTTTGAAGCCCCTCCGGGTGCCACGAAGCCGGACCCCTGGTCGTGGTTTGGCAACAAGCCGGCTCGCGTCGCGCTCTCAATGCTCTGGAGCGATGGATCGCTGATGGTCTCGCGTCGCGAGAAGTTTCAGCGCTACTTCGACCTCACCGAGCGGGTGCTGCCGGCTCATATCGACACTGAGCCACTGAGCCCTGAAGAAGCCAAGCGAACGCTGGCGATCAAAACTATCGAAGCAATGGGCATCACCAATGCACGCTGGTTGCCGGACTACTTTCGCACGACCGCCCGGCATCTGATCCGGCGTGCGGAAGCGGCAAGCGTTCTCGAGGATATGGCGAATTCTGGCGCAGCGGTGCGAGCCAGGGTCAAGGGCCTGGATCAGGATTTTTACGTCTCGCCGAGCGCGCTGGAGCGTCGATTTCGACCCAGCCGCACGACACTGCTCTCCCCATTCGACAGTCTTATCTGGGATCGAGACCGGGCCTGGACGATCTTCGATTACGAGGTGAAGTTCGAGGTCTATGTTCCAAAGGCGAAGCGCCAGTACGGCTACTTCAACCTCGCCATCCTCCATCGCGACGAAATTGTCGGCCAGCTCGATCCCAAAGTGCACCGAAAGGATGGAGTACTGGATATTCAGGCACTCCATCTCGAACCGGGGTTCGAACCTGACGCGGGGTTCTACTACGAGCTGGCGGCGTCGCTGCTCAGCTTCATGCGGTTCAATAGTGCGACAAAACTAACTTTAGACGCCTGCATACCGACGGAAATCTCCAAGTCGTTGCAAGCTGCGCTTGCAGAACATGGGTACGGGCATAGTAGGAACGGAACGGTCAATGAATGATGGGGTGATGGATGCGATTCGTCACAACACCTGGGCAACGCGGAAGTTGCTGGATGCCTGCAAAGACTTGACGACGGAACAACTTAACGCTGAGGTGGTCGGCGGGTTCGGGACGATCGATGCCACACTGAACCACTACATCAATTCCGAAGGTGGTTATCAGGCGCGGCTGATGGGAAGTCAGCCGAGCTGGAATATTCGCGACTATACGCGAGTCAGTGTCGCCGAGCTCTCTAAACGCGTCGATGAGCTAGAAGCTCGCTGGGAGGAATTCCTCAGCGAACCGTTCGATGCAGAGCGCATCTTCATCTATGACTGGATAAACGATGAAAAGCGTGCTGTCCCGGCGGGTGTCGTCCTGGCGCAGGCCATCCATCATGGCAGTGAACATCGCTCACAAGTAGCGACGATACTGACATCGATCGGCATTACTCCGCCCGAGTGGGGCTTGTGGGAGTTCGCCGAAGAGACTGACCGAGCGCCGCTACATCAAGCGTAGAGCGCACAAGCAAACAAGGGACCGGCACTAGCCAGTCCCTTGTTCATTGCTGCTTCAGTGATGGTTGAGTTAGTCGCGTCGCATCCCCATGACAACCATGATCCAGTAGAAGAGTGAAAGCACCGCAGCGGCAAACCCGGCGATGTAGGTCCAGGCCGCAGCATCGAGCACCTTCTTGTTCTGGTCATATTCCGTGCGGTCGACCAATCCAAGGTTTTGCAACTGCGCCATAGCGCGCGATGAGGCGTTGAACTCCACCGGCAGCGTAACGAGAGCAAAGACGGTGCCAGCTGCAAAGAGTGCAATGCCCACCCAGGCCAGGGTCGTCAACTGCAACAGGACTCCAGCGATCACGACAAAGAATCCAAAATTCGAGCCAATGCTGGCAACCGGCACGATTGCGCCACGAATCTGAAGCGGCACATATGCTTGGGCATGCTGAATCGCATGACCAGACTCGTGCGCAGCGATACCGATGGCTGCAACGGACCGAGAGTTATACACTGGCTGAGAGAGCCGCAGAGTGCGGCTGCGCGGATCATAGTGATCGGTTAGCTCGCCTTGCACCGGCTCAATCGGCACATCCGTAAGACCATTTGCGTCGAGGATGTAGCGCGCCGCTTCGGCCCCAGACATATGTCGCTGGTTTGGCACCTGCGAATACTTCTGGAACGTACTCTTGACCTTGTGCTGCGCCCACATCATTAAGACGATGGCTGGCAGCATCATGATGATGTAGAGCGGATCAAATATCATTAGGCTCCATTGCCTCCTTGCTTACACAAGTCACGTCCACCGGTGACGTTGGTGAGAGTCGCGCGAGTTCGGATGAACTGGATATATGCTGACGACAGGCCAGCACGAGTCCATCCTCACTGCTGCCTGTTGCTCTCACATTTTATAACGTCTACTCGGCCCACTTTGTTCCCCAGAACGATGGGGACAGCTGATGCGAATGCACTTGGTCTATAGTATGCCCGAGCGCGTTTATGTCGGTCAACTTCTGGACTGCATGTGTCGCGTCAATGTATCACCTGGAAAGGCGGACCATCTGTCCAGCCAAACTCTCAATGACAATCTTCAAGACGTCATCGACAGCGCTATCGATCATGCGCTCGCACGTGCTTCCGCGGCATCTCTGCCCGTTGGTCCCCTGGACCTCCCAGTACATGACGTCCTGAAATATCACTTGGGTCGCGTGAACGATCGGTTCGAGCCGGACCAAGCTGCCGCTGGTAAGCGAATTCGCCCCAAGCTCTGCTTGCTTGCCTGCCAAGCGCTCGGCGGAGAGCTTCATCAGGCTTTGCCGGTCGCGGCCGCTATCGAGCTGATTCACAACTTCACGTTGATCCACGACGACATCCAGGACCGGAGCGAGCTCCGGCGACACCGGCGCACGGTTCAGGCGATCTGGGGCGAGTCGCAGGCCATCAATGCCGGTGATGCGATGTTCGCGGTCGCACACCTGACGCTCAATCAGGTGGTCGAGCATGGACTGCCCGCTGAGCGCGCAATTGCCATCTCCAACGCGCTCCACCACACGACACTGCGGATTGTCGAAGGACAAACGCTCGATCTCGGTTTCGAAGAGCGCCTGCTGGTCAGCCGCAAAGAGTACTTGAGGATGATCGGTGGAAAATCGGCCGCAATTATCCGCTTTGCTTGTGAGGCCGGAGCACGAGTCAGCGGCGCACCGCAATCGACGATTGATGCGTTCGCCGATTTTGGTGAGGCGCTCGGGATCGGATTCCAAATCCACGACGATATGCTCGGGGTCTGGGGCGCGGCCGTCGACACGGGCAAACCACAAGCCGATGACATCCGGCGGCGGAAGAAGGCCCTGCCATTGCTGCTGCTTCTGGAACGCGCAACAGACGATGAACGCGACGCGCTATCTCAAATTCTCGATGACCCGCCGCTCACCGGCGCAGAGGTGGCGCAAGTGTTGGAGATGATGCGCCACCACGAGATACAGTCAATCGTCGTTGACGAAGTGAATCATTGGCACGATCTCGCTCGTGAACGTCTCGATGCGCTCCCACTCAATGGTCCGGCTGCCGGCGAGCTGCAGCAAATGGTCGAGCAGCTTGCGAAGCGGATCTACTGATTGCAGGTCAGCGCATCAATTTGGCAAACCAGTTCTCGTCGCTGACGTCTTGAATCTCTGGCAATGCACCAGTTCGAGAGGCAACCATCTCGATCAAGATCACCTGCGGCCGGGTGCGAAATCGGACTGGCAAGCTCGAGACGCCGATGCCGTTCGAGATGACCAACGGGATTCCGCGCCGAATGTGCCATCCATGAGCCACCGGCAGATCGGGTTGCTCAGGAAGGCCCTTGAATCTCCGGATCTGCTGAATAAACGGGATCTTCCCGCGAGGGTCAAGTCGAACCTGCCCACCGTGCGTGTGGCCAGCCAGTGCAAGCCGCGCGGCACCCACCGGCAGCGATTCGACAACCGACGGCGAGTGCCCCAAGAACAGCAGAATGTCAGCGTCCGGCGCAACCTCTGCAAAGGCCTCGTCAACGCGATCGCGGCGAGTGAAGGGATCTCCAACACCGACGATCCAGGCCTCGCGACCTCGAATCGTAAGTGGCACCGCGCGATTTTCCAGAATGATCACGCCGCCCTCGGACAGCTCAGAGAGCAAAGCTTGATAGCGAGCCGGTCCGCCGCGATGATCATGGTTGCCAGTGACCGCGACGACGGGAAGCTGGTCCGGCCAGTCGCAGTACAGGTCATCCACTTGAGCAACAGAGCCGTTGTCATAGTAGTCGCCGGTTAGCGCGATAAGGTCGGGCTGGAATGCGAGAGCAATCTTCTTTGTTTGCTCTAGGAGTGGGAGCTGAACGCGAGGTCCTCCAGCATGAAAATCCGAGAGGTGGGCGACACGAAGTCCATCCCACTGAGCTGGCAAGCCTGGAACGGCGACACGCAGCCGTGTAGTGCTCAACCAGGATGGCTCGATCACGGTGCAATAGGCGGCAAGTGCTGGAGTCGCAGCGAGCAACGCTGAACTCAATGCGATGAGCCGGGTGTTCAATCTCGCTCCTTCGTCCATGTGCGCCTGCTAGCTGCACAAATGTGCGGACCTGGTTGTATCAAATGCTGGATAGAAAGCGGATTTCAGCTTTGTTTCAGCGTGATAGGCTACGCTCGCGAACGCGAGTATGATTTGTCGGGGCCGGAAAGGAACATTCATTGGTGGTGGACAGTTATGCCTGACGATCGAAAGCAGAAAGACCGTATCAAGGGGCGTGCCAGCAGCCGGCGCGCTCAACGGGTAATTGAAGCTGAACGCGCCAAGCGCAAACGTCTGCTCAAGATAATCGGTGGAGTTGTTGGCGCTGCTCTCGTGGTGGCGCTCGTGCTGTTGTATGTCAACCGTGACACGACGCCAGAAGCTGCCAAGGAGCCGGTGAACGCACCACCGGAGCTGGCTGCAAGCATTCCGCGCGACGGCATGGTGCTTGGCGATCCGGATGCGCCAGTTCGCGTCATCGAGTATGGCGACTTCCAGTGCCCAGCTTGTGGCCAATTTAGCCGCAATGTCGAGCCGATGCTCATTCAGCAATACGTCGAGACCGGCAAGGTCGCGTTCGAGTGGCACACGATGGCATTTATCGGGCCTGAGTCGCGCGAAGCCGGCGAGGCGGCCCTGTGCGCTATGGATCAAGATGCGTTCTGGCCCATGCACAACACGCTCTTCCACAACCAGGTTGGAGAAAACGCTGGAGCATTTGATCGCTCGCGGCTCGACGAGATGGCGCGCATCATCGATCTCGACATGGATGCCTTTGGACAGTGCATGGACGACAATACTTACGAAGACGATGTCATGGCATCGAACGACGCAGGCGGACAGGCCGGAGTGCGGTCTACGCCGAGCTTCAGTGTGAACGGCCAGTTGATCCAGGGCGGCGCATGGGATCAACTGCAGCAAGCAATTGAGAGCGCACTCGCCGCAGCGTCAAGCTAAGCAATACGTATCGCGAAAAGGAGCAAGGGATTGGGAGCGACAGGCATGACTGGCAGACATGGTGGGGACGAGATGTCCTCCATCAGCAGTGCAATCCGCTCCCTCCCTGGCTTGAGTCTCATTCTTAGCCTCGTAGGTCTGGCCGTCGCGGTCTACCTGACGTTCGTCCACTACCAGGAAGACGCGCTCGTCTGTACGACGGGGGGCTGTGAGACTGTCCAGCAGAGTCAATACGCCACGATTGGACCAATCCCAATCGCGATTCTGGGCGTCGGATTCTTCGCGGCTCTGGTGGCGCTGTCAGCTATTCGCGCCTTCAAGCTCAACATACTCTCCAGCGAAACCGCGACACTTGTCGCATGGGGGCTGACGTTGACCGGCGTGCTGTACTACGCCTACCTGGTCTACATCGAGCTCTTCGTGCTGGATGCAATTTGCCAGTGGTGCATGAGCACGACCATCATCACCGTCGCTCTCTTCATCATTGAGTCAATACTGCTCTGGCGCTGGTACAACGATGAGATTTCCGAAGCGATAGAATAGCAATCAACTGACGCCAATATGCGTCGATTTGGGGGGCGAATTAGTCGGGGTGACGAACCCGGCTTTCTATTGGTGTGTAACGAGGAGCCATCAACGTTGATTACCATCACGCCCGCCATGGAAGATTACCTCAAGACCATCTATGCCATTGACGAGGCAGGTGAGCGCGTCACGACCCAGGCGATTGCCGAGCGCCTCTCAGTAGCCGCACCCTCGGTTACTGGCATGCTGAAACGCCTTCACGACCTGCACCTGGTCGATCATCAGCGCTACCGGAGCATCAAACTGACTGAAGCAGGGCACAAGGTCGCACTCGAAGTGGTTCGCCATCACCGGCTGCTGGAGCTCTACCTCGCCGAGGCGCTGGGTTACGCCTGGGACGAGGTGCACGACGAGGCCGATCGCATGGAGCACTCCATCTCGGAGGAATTCGAAGCCCGCATTGATGAGGCGCTCGGATTCCCGACAAGCGACCCACATGGCGACCCTATTCCCACAGCGCAAGGAAGGGTCCCAGAGGTTTCGGGGCAGCGGCTCAGCGACATTTCGACCGGCCGCGATTACATTGTTGCGCGGGTGGTGAGCGATGACCCGGAGAAACTGCGCTACCTCGGCGAGTTGGGCCTATACCCACGTGTTCACATCGAGATCACCGAGCGTTTGCCATTCAACGGACCATTGAAGGTCATCGTCGATGGCCAGGAGCAGATCATCGGCGAAGAGCTCGCAACGCACGTGTTTGTCGACTTGGTTGATGGCGCCGAGGAGTAGCAATCTCGTCCCCTTGCGAGATTACACCAGCGTCCGTACACTGAGTTTGTCGACGCCGTTTTTCAGCTAGTCGGAGAGCGTTATGACGTTGGCTGATGTCGAGCCAACGACCATCTGGCACGAGCCACCACCGGTATCTCGCGAAGAGCTCGCGATCCATGATTCGCCACTGATCAGTACGCTGCTCTCGCGGCGAGGAATCGCAAATCGCGACGAAGCTCGCAAGTTCCTCGATCCAGCTCGTCAAAGCCTTGCGGACCCGTTTCTCCTGCCAGACATGGATCGAGCTGTCGCGCGGATCAGGCAGGCGATCGAGCAGCACGAGATGATTGGCGTCTTTGGGGACTACGACGTCGATGGGCTTAGCTCCACCGCCATGCTCTATCGCGCGCTGACACAAGAGCTTGGCGCGGCAGTCGTTCCGATGATTCCGCACCGCGCCAACGACGGGTATGGTCTGAACGACGCGGCTGTCGACCGCATGCTGGTTGCGGGCGTGAAGCTGCTGATCACCGTTGACTGTGGCAGTAGTGATGTCGCCGAGATCGAGCGAGCGTTACAGCTAGGGCTCGATGTCATCGTCCTCGACCATCACGTGATCCACGGTGGCTTGCCCGCCGATGTCGCATTCGTCTCCGCCAGACGCCCCGAAAATCGCTATCCAGAGACAGAGCTCGCTGCGGTCGGCGTTGCGTTTGCACTGGTGCGTGCGCTGATTGATGACGAAGCAGCTGAGAAGTTCCTGCCATATGCGGCGCTCGGTACTGTCGCGGATGTCGTGCCGCTTCAGCGTGAGAATCGTGTGCTTGCTGCTCGCGGGATAGAACTGATCCGCCGCTGGGGATTACCAGGCATCAAGCGACTCTGCCACCATGCTGGTATCGATCGAGCCGCCATCGACAGCTACGCCATTGGATTCGTCATTGGCCCGAGAATCAACGCTGCGGGCCGGATGGATGACCCAGACCTTGCATTGCAGATGCTGCTCGCCAATACGCTCGATGATGCCGATCCATACGCTCGCCGTCTGGACGAGCTCAATCGCAAACGTCAGTACGAAACACGACGCATCGAAGCCGCAGCATTGCAACAGATCGATGCGATGGGTGGCGCATGGCAACGCTTCTCGCTGGTCGTCGATGGACATGACTGGCCAGTGGGTGTCGCGGGCATCGTAGCAGGCAGACTTGCGGAGCAACACCGCCGTCCCACCATCGTCTTCGAGCGAGGAGAGACCATATCTCGCGGCTCTGCCCGATCTGGCGGCGTCGTCAACATCTTCGAAGTACTCCAGCAGAATCGCCAGCACTTGATCGATTTTGGCGGGCACACTGCGGCGGCTGGGATGGAAATTGAAACGCGCAACCTGGAGGTCTTCAGGGAGAGCATCGAAGCCACCGTTGCCGATATGCTCAAGGGGCAGCGACCACGGCACGAGATCACGCTCGACGCGCACCTCCCCAGCACTGAGTTGACGTTAACGACCTGCGAGCTCTTGCAGCAGCTCGAACCGTTTGGGGCCGGTAACGAGCAGCCTGTGCTACTCATCAGGGACGTTTCTCTGAGCAACATCCGCACGACGCGCAATGGCAAGCACCTTCAGCTCGATGTTACCGGCGACGATGGTCGGAGACACAAGGGGATTTTCTTCCGTGCAGGCGATCGATTGAGCGAAATCGAGACGTACCGGAAGGTCGATTTGGCGGCCAAGGTCCGCCTTGACACCTGGGGTGGCCGGCGGCGGGTGGAGATTCAGATCGAGGATGTCCGCTCAACGCGAGAATAGCGCTCTATAATCCCGAATGTTGGCGCATTCGCGCGCGCAATTCGAGGGGTGGCCGTGCGGACTTTTTGGAGCCGAATCTCCGCATACAGTTCAGACGTCAAGCTCTACTTGGCATATACGCTTCTCGCGAATGTCGCCATCGGCGTCTTCAGTCTCGTCTTCAACCTCTATCTGCTCGAACTTGGATTCAACGAAGATTTCATCGGTCTCTTCAACGCGATCAATACCCTGGCGATGGCTGGATCTGCCGTCATGCTGGGCGTTCTCATCAACCGCCACGGTCTCTGGGGGGTGGTAACTGGTGGCCTGATCGCCTACCTCGTATCGGCCACGTTGTTGAGCATTTTTACCCATCCCGTGAGCATCCTGATCCTGTCTGTGATCGTCGGGGCGGCAAGCGCGATGATCTTCACGCCGGTGATGCCGTTCGTCGCTGAACTCACGAGACGTCCGAGAGAGCGGCAAGAAGTCGCGGCGATTACGATGTCGCTTGTCTCGGCCTCAACAACCATCGGCAGTCTCGTGGGTGGCTGGACACCGGCGCTGCTAGAGAGCCTGTTGGGTTTCGATCATCCAGGCGAATCGGCGTTTCGTGGCGCGTTACTGGTAGGAATCGCGATCGCCGCGCTCGGCGTGCTCCCATTGTTGTGGATGTCGAGCGCGCGCAAGCGGCACCGGCCTAGTGATTCCAGCGAGTCCGAGGAGAGTCAGCACGCAATATCGGCGACGCCGACCGTCCTCCGCAAGCGCATGTATGTCTACATCGCGGTCGGGGCGATCATGGCGCTCGGTGGCGGTGCTGTTTTTCCGTTCTACAACGTCTATCTCACCTCGATAGGCGCCAGTCCTGGGCAAATCGGCATCGTCTTCGCCGTGGCCTGGATGGTGGCGGCAATCGTCGGCCTTGGCGCGCCGTGGATCTCATCACGGCTTGGATCGCAGCTCGGGGCGTCGATCATCAGATTATTGCCGGTGCCACTGTTCCTCATTCTGATTCCATTTCCTATCTTGTCGATTGCCGTCGTCGCCCACCTATTGCGCGTTGCCTCGATCAGTGTCAGCTGGCCGATGGAGAGCAGCTTCATCTCGGAGATCCTGCCGAGCAAGATGCGCAATGCCGTCTTCGGTTATCGCTCCGCAGCCTGGAATCTGATGTTCTCGTTGTCCTCACTGATCGGTGGCGGTGTGATCGTCCGGTACGGCTACGCGCCGACCTTTGTGCTGTATGTCATCGGCATGGTCGTGGCAATGGGGCTGTATTTTGGATATTTCAGAGGGCTCGCCGATCCGTCCTTTACCGAGCCAGAAGAGGTCATTGCCATGCGGCGAGAAGTGCCTACTCCTGAGCAGATTCCTGAGCCACAGGCACAGCGCTCGCTCCAGCTCGAACCTGGTCGCGGTCGACCACTGATCATTGGCGGACCAGAGCGACCGATAGACGAGTCCGACGATCCAGAAGTGGTGTTCGAAGAAGTTGGCGAGCCCTAACTGGAGGAATGCTCGGCACGCAGCAAGTCGATCGTCTCGACAGCATGCCGTAGGTGGGGGATGACGATGCTGCCACCGACCACCAGTGCGACGTTGAGTGCGTCGACGATCTCATCGTCGCTCCAGCCAGCTTCGACGCACTGTTCGAGGTGATAATCGATGCAGTCGTTGCAGCGAAGAACGGTCGATGCCACGAGTCCGAGCAGCTCCTTGGTGCGAGCATCGAGCGCGGCATCTTCGTAGGTGGCGCTATCGAGACGAAAAAATCGGTTGATGCCCCTGTGGCCCAATTCACCAATGCGCTCATTCATCTGCAGGCGGTGCTCCCGGAACGCATCGAGCCGGTTGGTCGTGTCGCTCATCCCGTTTCTCCTTGAATAGCAAACGGGGCGCTCGAAGCGCCCCGTATCGTCTGCGATCGAGCTACCGTCAGCTAGCGACGGCAAGCTTCTGCAGTTGCGCAACGATCTCTTCTGAAGCCTCGCCACCCTGCAAGACCAGAACGACGGCCTGTGCTGGGGGATCGAGCTCATCAATATCGACATGCGGCTCCTGAACGTAGTGGCCATCTGTCCACTCACTGCCGCTCAGGCTCTCACACAACCAGGTTCGCGATGCGATCGCGTTCGAACCAAGCTTGCGGCGTGCTCGCTCCTGGTAACACGTGATCTCACCTGACTCATCGAGCACAAAAATCTCAACCAGCTTGCGACCATGGTAGCGCAGCCGGTGCAGAACGCGACGCGCATCAGCCTCGTCGATCGGCTGCGCGTCGGTTCCGCGAGAATCCTTCATCAAATACTCCACCAATGCCTCCAAGTTGTCGTGATGGATAGTCCATGAACGTCGCTTAACGAAAATATACTACGCAACCGTCGTTGCACCTTTGCGCAGGCTCGACCGCTGCCCGGCACGCTCCTCATCAATCCAGCGTGCCGCCTGCTTGGCATGATAGGTGATGATCTGCCCCGCCCCAGCACGCTTGATCGACGTCAAGATCTCGAGCGTCATCTTTCGCTCGTCGATCCAGCCCGCTCTTCCTGCAGCGCGCACCATGCTGTATTCACCGCTGACGTTGTAGGCGAAGACCGGCAGATCGAAGCGACTCCGTGCGGTCGAAATAATATCGAGGAAAGACAGGGCCGGTTTCACGATGATGGCGTCCGCGCCCTCGTCGATATCGGCTTCGATCTCCAGCAGCGCCTCACGCGCATTGGCTGGATCCATCTGGTGACTGCGCCGGTCGCCGTGGCTCGGCGTCGACTCCGCCGCGTCGCGAAACGGGCCGTAGAACGACGAGGCATATTTCGCGGCGTAAGAGACGATCGGCGTATGAACGTGTCCTGCTCGGTCCAGTCCCTCACGGATCGCCAGCACACGACCGTCCATCATGTCCGATGGGGCAACGATATCGGCTCCCGCATCCACCTGGCTCACGGCTGTCCGGGCAAGCAGCTCTATGGTCTCGTCGTTGAGCACCACACCATCGTGCAGGATGCCGCAATGACCGTGGCTGGTGTATTCGCACAGGCAAACGTCACCCATCACGATCAATTCGGGATCGTATGACTTCAACTCACGAATAGCGCGCTGGACGATTCCGTCTTCGTCATACGCCCCAGTGCCGCGCTCATCCTTCGATTCTGGGATGCCGAAGAGAATCACCGAACCGATACCGAGCGAGCGCAACTCGTCGGCCTCACGCAGCAGCTGGTCGATAGAGAGCTGATAGACATCCGGCATCGAGGGCACTTCACGACGAACATTGACGCCTGGACAGACGAAGAGCGGGTAGATAAAGTCCGCCGGGTCAAGAACGGTCTCACGGACCATCCGTCGTAATCCCGGAGTCTGGCGCAGACGCCTGAGCCGCTTGAATGTTCGATCGTTGCTCATGAGTGAACCTCCTGTGTTCGTCGTTCTTCAGCAGCCTGGATCACGGCAGCGAGCATCCCATCGAGGTCCGCCGTGTCCGCTATAGCAGAGACGGTCAATCCATGATCAATTGCTGATTGCTCAGTTGTTGGGCCGATACAGACGACAGATGTACCGCGAAGTGCTGAACGTCCCAACACCGTAATCGCAGCCGAAACAGCTGACGGTGAATAAAACGTTGCGATATCAACCGGCATTTCCAGATCAACCGGTTCCGTCGACGCGACTGACGTATAGCAGTCCACACTCACCACG
>CAYNTE010000031.1:0-11480 GCA_964399615.1 uncultured Thermomicrobiales bacterium | reverse complement strand
CAGATCAACCGGTTCCGTCGACGCGACTGACGTATAGCAGTCCACACTCACCACGTCGGCCCCGGCATCGCTCAATATTCGGTCAAGCGTACGGCGAGATCGCTTCGAGGCCGGGATGAGCACGCGAGAGCCGGAAATTCCGTGCTCAACAAGCTCTCGACCTAAGGCTTCGCCAGTTGCCTCAGACGGCACGAAATCAACTTCGAGGCCCACATCTCTCAATTGCTGAGCGGTAACGTCGCCAACCGCTGCAATGCGGGCACTCGACAGTCTGTGTGGATCGACGTGAAAATCACTGAACAGGACTCGAACCGTGTTGGTGCTGGTGAAGCAAATCCAGTCGAACGTTTCGAGCGCCTCCAGCGCCGCCTCGAAGGTATCGTCTCGAATCGGGGCGATCTGAATCATCGGTTGGTGCGTGACGATTGCCCCCTCGGCCTGGAGGCGTTCAATGAGATCGGCAGCCTGGTGCGTCGCTCGGGTGACGAGCACGTGAACTCCAGCAAGTCTACGAGCGGCCGGTGCTGTCATCTCTGCGACCATTCGAGCATTTGGGCGGCCAGATCACGAGCCGCGGAGACCACCGTCTCAATGTCAGCCGTGACGGACTCGAACCGTGCGTCCGTAAGGTCTTCGCGAGCGAACATCACATCGAGCCGAATATTCCCTGCCGCATCTGGACGGGCGTGTGCACCGATCGGTGAGCGGCACCCACCGCCGACGCCTGCAAGGAAAGCCCGCTCAGCCTGGGCCAGGGCCGCAAGTTGCGGGTCGTTGATCGACTCAACCAGCGCAAGTGTCTGGCTATCACCAGCGCGACACTCGACCGCCAGCAGCCCCTGACCCGGAGAGGGCACAAACTGCTCGATAGGAAGGTACTCACGAACCTGATCAGCCCAGCCCATCCTGATCACTCCGGCTGCCGCCAGAATCGCGGCATCGTAGCCCTCGGGCGAACCCTCGAGAACCTTGGACATACGTGTGTCAACATTGCCTCGTAGGTCGACGATATTGAGGTCAGGACGCCGGTAGAGCGCCAGAGCTGCGCGTCGCCGGCTGCTAGTCCCTAGCGTTGCGCCCTCTGGCAAGTCGTCGAATGAGGTTGCCTCTGGAGCGATGAGAACATCGCGCGCATCCTCTCGCTCAACGATTGCGGCGAGGACGAACTCCGGAGGCAGCGTGCCGGGCACGTCCTTCAAGCTGTGAACCGCACAATCGATGCGGTGGTCAGCCAAGGCATGCTCAAGCTCTTTGACAAAGACGCCTTGCCCCCCGATAACGCGCAAGGATGTGACCTTGTCGCGGTCTCCAGAAGTGCTGATAATCTCTTCGCTCAACTGGGCTTGAGGGTGCTTGCGCCCGATCAACTCAGCAATGCGGTGAGCTTGAATCCGGGCCAGGCGGCTGCCACGTGTTCCGATCTTGAGTGTCGGTGAAGAAACAGATGACGAAGACAGGTAAGCTTCCTCTCAGCTCGAGGCGAGGTAAAATCCGCGCCAGAGTGGCAAAGTCGCTGCCGCACTACGTTGACACAGCAGCGCCAAGTTCGTTATTATTGTAGACCGTTCTGGGCGCGTTAGGCGCCCGGTTTTGTGTGCCTTACAGAGTAGTCACGCCGATGCGTGGCGTCCGGAACGAAATGTGAAAGCGGCAGGAGGATCCGAGTGTACGCGGTTATTAAGTCTGGCGCGCATCAACACCGCGTCGAGGTGGGGGACGTTCTCAATGTCGAGCGGCTTCAGGCTGAAGTCGGCGACAAGATCGAGATTAATGACGTCCTCATGGTCTCCAGCGATGCTGGAGTATCGGTAGGATCCCCGCTCGTTGATGGCGCGAAGGTTGTGGCGACAGTTCAGGGCCAGGTAAAAGGCCCCAAGATCCGTATCTTCAAGTTCAAGGCAAAGAAGCGCTACAGCCGCCGTCAGGGGCATCGCCAGAACTACACTCGCGTGAAGATCGAAGAGATCCTGACCGCATAACCAATCAGTATCGATAGAGAGGGAGGCCGAAATGGCGCATAAAAAGGGTGGTGGCAGCACCAGGAATGGACGCGATAGCAAGTCCAAGCGCCTGGGGGTCAAGCTCTATGATGGAAACCTCGTGCGTGCCGGTGGCATCATCGTTCGCCAGCGCGGCACCCGCATTCATCCAGGCAGCAACGTTGGTATCGGCAAGGACCACACGATTTTTTCGAAGATCGACGGCCTTGTGAAGTTCGAGAAGATCAACCGCACCAAGAAGCGCGTGAGCGTCTACCCATTTGAGGTCGTTGACGCCGTCGCTGCTGGAGACTAACTCGCAAGCATCATTTGAGAGACGTGTAGACTCATGAGGACTGGAATACACCCAGAATATAAAGAAGCGACGATCACCTGCAGCTCGTGCGGCACGACCTGGACAACTCGCTCGACCAAGGGCGATATTCGTGTCGAGCTGTGCAGCAATTGTCACCCCTTCTATACCGGCCAGCAGCGCATGATCGACACCGCTGGCCAGGTCGAGCGCTTCATGAAGCGGCTCGAGCAGGCCGACGACCATCCACGCCGCAAGAAGGCCGAGCGTCGCCGCAAGCGGCAGGAAGCCCGGCAGCGCATGCGCAGCCAGGAGCAGCAGCTGCTTGCGCCAGAAGATGAGGGCGCAGAGGCCGAAGAGAGTGCTACCAGCGAGCCAACGAGCTAGCTAGCACCGCAGGAATTACGACATTGGAAATCGGGAGTGCGGTATCTGCCTCACTCTCGATTCGTTTACGTGAAGCAATGTGATTGTTCAAGCGTGTCGAAATATATTGTAACGACTTGTTGTTATAAGCAGTGACGGCGGCGTACGCGGCGACACAGTGGTATACGTACGCGAAACGTTGGATGAATCCGCCGGAGTGGCATGCGGCGTAGAATGAGATGAAAACCACGCGCCACATCTCCCCCGCATCCTCACCTCGGCATAGCAGTAGAAGGAGCGGCCCTGATGGATTCGCTCTCCCACACAACCCGAATCGTGACGAAGCAGGACTTGAAACATGCAGGGTTCAGCGAGGAGCA
Organism: uncultured Thermomicrobiales bacterium; assembly: GCA_964399615.1. Taxonomy (GTDB): domain Bacteria; phylum Chloroflexota; class Chloroflexia; order Thermomicrobiales; family CFX8; genus CAYNTE01. The sequence continues at coordinate 8,442 of CAYNTE010000031.1, read as the reverse complement.
GATCGCCGAACTCGACGAACTTCGCAGAAGCTACCCATTGCTCGAATTTCTCGACTCGCGCCAAGAGTGGAACCGGCTCGCGTTTATGAAATGGCGCATTGAACAGGAAGATGCCGAGAAAGTTCGGCGTTAGGTTCTTATCATCTCAAGCAGCCCGTCGAGGGGTATGGTTGCCCGCCATGCCCCTTTCGTCAATTTTGACACGCAGGAACGTGACAAATCGCCGGGCTGTCGATATACTATGGGACTTCAAACATCCGCTTTTCGTCCCTGGCAACGTCTGCCGGGGTAGTCGCGAGGACAATGATGACCACCGAACGCATACACGTAACTGAAGAAGGGCTGGCCACACTACAGAAGGAACTCGATCACATGATCACAGTTCGCCGCCCAGCCGTCATTAAGGCTATAGCTCTGGCTCGCGAAGAGGGTGACCTGCGAGAGAACGCAGGCTACGATGCCGCCCGTCATGACCAGGCCATCATCGAGCGCAAGATTCTCGAACTTGAAGACAAGATCCGTCGTGCCGTGATCATCGAACACCGCGACGACAAATCAGTCCAAATCGGCGCTAAGGTCACGATCGATATGGAAGGCACCGAGCGCACATTCACCATCGTCGGCGCTTACGAAGCCAAGCCTGCCGAACAGCGCATCTCGAATGAGTCGCCTATCGGCCGCGCACTGGTCGGCCACAGTCTCGGCGATGAAGTCCAGATCGTGACACCGGCAGCGACCGTCAACGCACGCATCACTGCAATCGAATACGAATAGCGTTGACAGCCTCCGACACGGATCAACGCGCAGCAGTTGAAGCCGCCGCTCGTAACGCGGCGGCACTGCATGATCCCGCGCACGATGCCCTGCACCTCGAGCGTGTCGTGCGCAATGTCCAGGCGATTCTGCAGCATCAGCCTGAACTGCAGGCTGTTGTCAATGAAGATGCACTCTACGCGGCGGCCTGGCTGCACGATTGCGTGCAGCTGACCAAAGGTGACGGACCAGCAGGCGAGGCGGCACGCCAAAGTGCACAAACGGCTCGCCAGATCATGCTGCAAGCCGGATATCCAAACTCCACCATCGAACGTGCCTGCTCGGCCATTGTCGAGCACTCCTTCTCTGCGAAGCTGGACCCCTCAAGCACCGAAGCCGCGATCCTGCAAGACGCGGATCGGCTCGACGCGTTGGGGGCCATCGGGATCGCCCGGCTCTGGGCGGTTGCCGGAGCGATGGGTTCGCTCTTGTACGACCCTGAGGATCCGCTCGCCGGGAACCGCGAACTCGACGATCCACGCTTCGCCCTCGATCACGTTGCATCCAAACTGTTGAGATTGCCGTCGATGATGCACACACGGGCGGCCAGAACGATTGCCCGAAAACGCGCGCAATATATTGAGCAGTATCGCGCGCAGCTTCTCGCCGAGATCGACGGCCAGGATGACTGAGGCCAGCCAGCTCGCAGCCTATCTTGAGGCCAACCCTGTGAGGGCTGAGCTCATCCATCCCGGAGGGCCAACGCCAACCGTTGAGGCAGCAGCTTCGATACTCGGGGTGAGCCCAGAGCACGTCATCAAGAGCCTGCTCTTTGTCAACAAAGCCGGAATCTCGGTGCTGGCGATCGCCGCTGGCACTGCCAGGGTATCAAGGCAGAAGCTCTCGGCCTTCACGGGCATTCGCGGCCTGAAGCTGGCCAAACCAGATGTCGTACGCGCGATCACCGGCTACGAGGTTGGAGCCGTCGCGCCGATCGGCCATGTCACGTATATCCCAGTAGTGATGGATGAGCGGGTTATTCGACTCGATATGATCTTCGGCGGGTCTGGAGAGGCGGATTCCATGTTGAAGATTGCGCCTGCGGAGATCCAGCGTTTGACTGGTGCCGAGGTTGCGGACATCGTCGAGGCCACGCCCTAGGGTTCGAACTTGTCAGGGGCGTGGATCTTCCACCGGCCTCTTCGCTCATCTATTTCGCGTGCCTCGCGATAGCTGGCCAGGATAGCAACGACTTCCTTGGCCGACTCTTCAATTGACTTACCGGTGATGTCAACAATCGGCCAGGGGTATCCGCGCCGAACAATCCGGCGGAAGTGATCGAGCTCGTCCTGGATCTTCTCCGGATCGGCGTATTCGCCTCGACCGTGGTCTCCGAGCATCTCCAGACGTGCTACGCGAATCTTGAGCAGGGCTTGCGGATCAATCGTGAGCGCGACGATCCGCTTCTGATCGATCTCCTCCAGCTTGGACGGTGGCTTGACGCCGAGGATGATCGGGATGTTCGCCACACGCATGCCGCGCATCGAGAGGTAGATCGAGAGCGGCGTCTTCGATGTGCGCGAGACTCCCACGAGCACGCAATCCGCTTGATCCAGATCGCCGAGATGCTGACCGTCGTCGTGCTGAACCGTAAACTGGATCGCATCGATCCGGTCGAAATAATCGTCGGTCATCTGGCGAGAGACACCGGGACGCATGATCGGGCGGCGCCCAACCTCCTGCGCAATATGAGAGATCAGTGGGCCGATCAGGTCGAAGTGTGGAATCAGCCGCAACCTACACTCACGCACAAGCAAACTTCGCAAGTCTTGCAGCACGATAGTGTGGACCACGATGGCACGACTGGCACTCGCCTCCTGGACCACCCGCAGCACTTGCTCACGGGTGCGGATTCCTGGCCGGCGCACGACGTGGAACGAAACACCTGGGAATTGTGCGGTGGCGGCGCCAACGGCAGCCTCGGCAGTCGCGCCAGCGCCGTCAGACACGACGAATAGCGACGCGCGCCGCCCGGGTAACCCAGGCTGTCGAAGAGTATTGCTCGATTGATCGCTGCTCATGCCCCCGCCTTGTGTGCGTTCGAATAACGAACCGTTCAGATCGTAGCCCAACTGTCGTATCCAGAATTGTTACTCACACAAGGCTGCCGCGGTGCGTGGAACGCGCAATAGCGGTGTACACTACTCGGTGGCTCGGACCCAGCTACCGCCGCGGTCCACCCGACAATGCCATGACGCTTGCCGTCCAGTATTCAGCCGGGAGTACGATGCGACCCTTCCGCCAAGTGCAATCTGCCGAACACCACGCCCTCCCGGTATCTGGCGACGAAGCATCGACCGTCAGCGCACGCTCTACGGCAGCGCAATACACGAGCGAGCGCGCCCCACTATGTCGTGCGATCAAGCTCGACATCACCATTGAACGTGTGCTCTATCTGATCATCGCCGTCCTGGCTATCATCACACGCTTCTGGGACCTCACGTCGAGGGCAATGAACCACGATGAGAGTCTGCACACCTACTACTCATGGCTCTATCTGGATCGCTTCGAGTACATCCACGACCCACTCATGCACGGCCCGTTTCTCTTCCACTTCAACGCGCTGATCTATTTTCTGTTCGGTGACAGCGATTACACCTCACGAGTAGGCCCGGCGATCTTCGGCACGATGATCGTACTGGCGCCGGCGCTGCTCCGAAGCCCAAGGTTATTGGGACGCTGGGGCGCGTTGATCGCATCGACGGCGCTCCTCGTCTCGCCATCGATCCTCTATTACTCACGCTTCATTCGCCACGATGTCTACACGCTCTTCACCACATTCATGATCGTCATCGCCGCGGTGCGCTTCATGGAGCGCCCGCAACGTCGCTGGCTGGTGCTCGCTGGGGCGATGACGGGCCTGCTCTTTTGCACCAAGGAAGTCTCATTCATCGTCGCGTTCATCATCGTTACCTTCCTGGTTGCGATCGCGGTCTGGCAGGTCCGGCGTATGGCATTTGTGGTGCTCGTCGGGACAGTGCTGGCGCTCGGCACTGCCGCCGGTGGGCTTCTGATCCTCGGCGATATGCCATTGCCCTCAATTCCATGGGAACATCCGACGAACGATAATGTGCGTCAATTCGCAATTGACCTCGCCACACACCCAGCGGTGCTTGCGTCTCTCGGTGTCTTCGGGCTTGGCCTCGTCCTTATGCTGGCTGTTACAGACCGCCTGCGCACAGAAGATGGTCGCTGGCTCGACGATGTGCTCGGCCGGACTCCAGGTCATACGACTGCCCACACGCTCTATCTTGCGCTGAAAGACAAGCGCGGAATGTTGCTGGCAATCGCCAGCGGACTGGCCATCTTCACTGTCCTCTACACCAGCATGTTCTCGAATGCCGGCGGTCTGGCTAGTGCCACATTCGGCGCTTTGGGCTACTGGCTCGGCCAGCAAGACGTGCAGCGCGGAGAGCAGCCATGGTTCTACTATCTCCTGCTTCTGCCGCAATACGAGCTCGTGGCGGTGATGTTCTATCCGTTTGCGGCGATCCTCACCCTCCGCAAGGTCGTACCGGGTATTCGAACCGGAGAGCCGGTCGGCCTCCGGCACTACCTCCGTGGTTTTCTGCTCTACTGGTCGTTCGTCATGTTGATGATTCTCTCGTGGGCTGGTGAGAAGATGCCCTGGCTGGTGGTCCACATCACCCTCCCGATGCTTCTGTTGGCGGCTTCGTTCGCGGGGCAAGCTGTGGAGTATTTGGAGACTAGGGTTCGCGAGCGCGCGGGGGACCGTCGAGCGATGCTGCTGGTTGGATCAGGCATCGTGCTGCTCTGTGCAGTCTGGTTCTATCTCTGGGCCTGGGGTACGGCTGGCCCGTGGGTATTCGATGATTCGATCAACAACTATGTGCGCACGCTCCAGCCGACCATTCACGACCACACCTGGCTACTCTACCTACCGCTGCTCGCGCTGATAGCTGTCGTTTTCTACGGCTTCGTGCGCTTGCCTTGGAAGCTGAGCGTCAGTGTCGTCAGCGTGGCGCTACTGGCGTCGATGCTCCTCGTGCAAGTGCATCTGCTCTATCGCGTGACCTACGAAGAGGGCGACGTTGCACTAGACATGCTGATGTATAGCCAGGCTTCGCCAGATACAGCTATGACGATGGAAGATCTCGGCGAGCTATCCAGAATCACGACTGGCGGGATGGGTCTCAATGTCTGGTACGACAGTTGCACCGCCTGGCCGTTCCAGTGGTATCTACGAACCTATCCAAATCGCCATTTCTTCGGCTCATCGTTGAGCGCTCCACCTGACGCCGATGTCCTGCTATTTGGTTCGTCATGCATCGGTGATTCCGGCAACATGCTGACGGGCTATACCTACCAGGAATACACCATGCGCTGGTTCTTCCCAGAGAATCCAATCTATCGCCGCTTCGCCATCGCGCCCGAAATCAGCAACGAAAGTCGCCAAAACTATCAGACAGACGCCGAGCCGCCATTTACCGCGCTCGATGTGGTCGAAAGCGTCTGGAGCTCGATCTGGTCGATGCACGAGCCGGGTCAGCAAGCGCAGATGTTCCGCTTACTCGCCTACCGCGAAGTATGGGATCAGATCCGTTCAGATTTTGACTTTCGAGTCTATGTTCGTAACGATCTGTTAGACATCTATAACACCGTGCGATACGAGCCGGAATAGGAGAGCTTCGACCATTGGAGCAGGAAGAATTCGCCGCGAGCGAAGTACGCCCACAATATGTCCGGGATTCTGATGGGCTGCTCAGCCAGCGTCTCTCTATTCCAGTTGCGAACGCCGGGATCATCCTGGGCATCGTCGCCGGACTCATCGCGCTGGCTACACGGTTGCCAGGGCTCGACCGGTTCGCCGTTTCGCCGAAGGCCGCCGAGATCGCATTAGCCGCCCACCATTTGATTGAAGGTGGCTCGGTTCCTTCGGATCTTCTGGGCCAGCCCGCCACGGTCGTCCTCACGTCGCTCGCGATGTTCTTCGGTGATTCCACTACGACGATCGCACGCTTGATGATGGCCGGGCTGGGAGTCGCGACAGTCATACTGATTGCCACAATGCGCAACTGGCTCGGATCCAGCACAGTGACCGCGGCGCTCTTGACCGCGCTCTCACCGACGCTGGTGGTGGCGTCTCGCGATCTCGACCCCGCTGCCGCCCTCGTTGCGGGTGTCGCACTCATGCTGGCTACATCCAGCTGGATCCTCGGCGGCGGTCGCTGGCCCGCATGGGCTGGGCTTGGAATCTCCCTGGCGATGATCGTGTTGAGTGGTCCACTCGGGCCGATAGCGCTGCTCTTGAGCGGACCTGTGGCGCTGTTGATGATCTTGCAGCGGGTGACACCAATCAACGCCGATGACCGCATTGCGTTCGCTGCAGCAGGCGCCGGCGGCTATGTCCTGTTCAGTACCGCGCTGCTTACCCGACCTCTCGGCATCTACCGCGCGCCAGCCCAACTCTTCAGAGATCTCTGGAGTGAACACCTGGCTGAGATCGGCACCCAGGTGCATCTCGTGACCTGGAACCTGATTCTGAACGAGCCACTGCTGCTGTTGCTCGCTATCATCGCCGTAATCGTCGAGTGGGATCGACAGGTGACGCGAGTGGCACTCATTTGGGCGGTGGTCAGCTTTGCACTCCTCTCAGTTCTCGGCCCTGCCACGACCTCCACGTTCGCATTGAGCGTCCTGCCGCTGGCATTGCTTGCGGGGGTGGGGCTCGACCACATCGTCCGCCGGGTCAGCCTCAACCGGCGACCTGGCTGGCAACTTGCCGTGTACGCGCTGAGCTTCATTCTGCTGGCCTTCGCCTTTGTCAGTCTGATCAATATCATGCGCGACGCGAGCATCAACGGCACCGGCCGGTCAATCGCAAACTTCTTGATCATCGTGATCATTGCAGTCGTGCCGCTGAGTCTGGTTATTGGCTGGCTCGGTCGGCGGCTCATCGGGGTACGGATGCTTCTGGTCGGTTGTGCGGTGCTGGTGGTAGCTGGTGGAATCACATTGCGTGCCGCCGTGCTCTCTGCCTCCGAGTGGCCCTCGAACCCAAGCGAGATCCTGAGTCAGGGCACGATGTCCGAGACGCTACCGGCACTCACAAACACATTGCACCGCTTATCGCGCGATCTTACGGCAGACGAGCGCGATGCCCGGATGCCTGTCGGGGGAGTCGCGCTCCGGATCAGCGTCGATCAATCGATCGCCGAGCCATTTGCGTGGTACTTCCGGGACTACCCGAACTTCACGACCTTCGACCCCTTGACGGAATCTCCGCCAGAAGATGCGCAGGTCATCATCGTCAGCGACAGATATGCTGCGTCAGACGTTGCGCCGAATCTCAGCTCGCAGTCGTTCACCCTGAGCTACGAACCGATGGATATCTACACCCACCCGGACTGGGGAGGTCTCATATCCGACGCCGGAAGTGTTGACCAGTGGTGGCACTTCTTCGACTTCATCGTCAACCGCGAATCCCTGCAATCGCCAGAGACGGTTGATTTCACCATGCTGGCAAGCTCGGAGATCGCTCAGCGACTGTTCATCCCGACCGGACCCTACTCGCTCAGCGATCGCGCGGGCACCGGCACGGCAGCAGGTCAGTTCAACCAGCCACGCGGCATCGCTGTTGACAATCAAGGTCGCATCTACGTCGTCGATGCCGGCAACCAGCGAATTCAGCGATTCACGCCCGACGGCCTCTTCGACATGAGCTTTGGGTCGGCCGGCAGCGGCGACGGTCAGTTCGCGCCATTCCCAGGCAGCGTTGGCGGGCCAAACGGGATCGCTTTTGATGGTGACGGCAATATGTATGTCGCTGACACCTGGAACCACCGCATTCAGGTCTTCACACCCGACGGCCAGTTCCTACGGGCTTGGGGTGGATTCTTCGATGCTGCCGACGACCCCGAGTTATCGAGCCAGGAAGGCGGCAAGTTCTACGGTCCGCGCGGCATCGCCATACGCGACGGGCTGGTCTATATCACCGACACCGGCAACGAGCGAGTCCAGGTCTTCACCACTGAGGGTGAGTTCGTTCGTATGCTTGGCACGCCAGGCAGCGGCGCGGGCGAGCTTATGGAGCCGGTTGGAATCGCGGTGACGGATGACGGAACGGTGCTGGTTGCCGACACCAACAACGGCCGGATCGCTCGTTTCACTCCAGACGGCGAGGCGCTCGAGCCATGGCCCGTCGGCGAATGGGAGCAGCAGGAGTTCTTCGAACCCTATCTGACCGTCGGTCCAGCTGGGAATATCTTCGCCAGTGACTCGCTCAGCGGGGTCGTCGTGGTGCTCGGCAGTGACGGCCAGCAACTCACGACCCTGAGTCACGAGGGCATGAACGCGCCTTACGGACTCGCGTTCGATGCGAGTGGTCAGCTGCTCTACGTCACCGACGGCCTTGCCAACGCGGTCTTCACGATCAATCCGTCGACGACGGAGTAGCAGTGCTACCCTCGGCAGCGATCGTGACGGAACCGACTTGAAAATAGCCTGGCGCCAGTAGCTGGTCGCTGACGATCGATCGCCGTCCAATCTGGATGGTGTAGTCACCTGATGCAAGCCCGCCGAGCCAGTAGCCATCGTCAATCCGGTCGGCGACGGTCCAGAGGCTCATGTCCGTCGTTCCAGCGAGCGGCTGGCTCACACGCTGGGCAA
>CAYNTE010000030.1:0-24168 GCA_964399615.1 uncultured Thermomicrobiales bacterium | reverse complement strand
TCGCCGTGTAGAGGTTCAGCTTGCCGCCGCCAGTCGCCTCGTTCTCGTCGTAGCGCAGGAAGAGCAGGTCACCATCAACGTCCGGCGGGGTGGCGTTGCGCCAGGCGTAGTAGTGCTGGCCGATGTTGCCCATCTCCACTTGCCAGCCCTCGGCATTGTCCGGTGTGTAGGTCAGGCAGCGCCGCTCGAAGCACTGCATCAAAACGTCGTGCTCCGTGCCAGCCACCTGCACCGTCGCCCAGTACGGCTCGCTGATCGGTCGACCGGTGGCGTAGAACGGATTGAGGAACAGCGAATCTTCAACATACTGCTGGCCATCCCAGACGGTCCCTGTCGCATGCATGAAATCCCAGAACGGCCAGGCGATGTTGTGGCCGGTGACATCATCGTAGTAGGCGAGATGAACGGCGCGGTCCGCCAGCGACGCATCCTCCGTCACAAACCCATCACGGTGGAGACGATGGGTTACCAGCGCGTTGACCCGATCACCCGAGGGAGGCATGAAGCGGCCGTAGATGTGACCGAACGTCCCGTAGCTCGGCCCGTTGGGAAAGCCCTGATCGCCCGCAACGTTCGATTCCGAAGGTAGGTGCTGCTCGAACGTGTAGTTGCCAACCTGCATCTGGCCGGTAATCAGCTCGGTCGCCAGCAGCCCGGTCGTGACATACCACGGGCTGGTCGCGTCGGCGTCTGGCGTCGTCACTTCCATACGCGCCTTGTCGTAGTACTGCACCGCGCGCTGACCACCGGGAGACTCGATGTACGGCTCCTCGATCACCTCGGTGAACGGCTCCGGACCCCAGATCCAGGTCCGGTCAATCTCACCCTCAGCCACCAGCAGATCGGCACGCGCCCAGGTCGCCTGAAACGCTTCAGCAGCTGTTGGGCCTGCATCCTGAGCCTGAACGAGGCTGGGAACGGCCAGCGTGGCCAGCATCAGCAAGCCAGCCAGCAGTCGAATTCCTAGAGATTGCATATATTCATGCCCCCCCTAAAGGGATTCAATACTTTCAATAGAATCTAGCACACTCATAGATAGAACGAAGGAAGAACCGGCGCGGTTGAAGATAGCAGAGACACGCTCGTCGTAAACCAGATGGTGATGAGGGTTTCGTGATGGATTGAGGATGCTACGATGAGCGGGGAGAGAGGGGAAATGCCGATGCAGGTCACGATGTTGGGGACTGGCGCACCAAATCATCCGACGCGAGCGACCACTGGGATGGTCGTTTCGGCCGAAGGTTGCGAACCGCTCGTTATCGACACCTGCGGTGGATTCGAGTTTCGGCGGCAGCTCGCCAAAGCCAAGATCCCGATGGCCGATATCAAGCACGTCCTGCTTACCCACCGCCACCTCGACCACATCGGCGGCATGGTCGCACTCTTCATCGAGCAGCTGCCATTCACGCTCTATGCTCAACCGGAGACGTTCGAGGCTGTCGATGGCTTCATGCAGTCTGGCTTCCCGGAGTGGGAGCTGCATCCGGATATCCAGCGCGTTCCTATCAGGCCCGGCGTGACGCAACAGATCAGCGGCTTCACCCTCGAATTCTTCCCGATGCAGCACCGCGTCCCCACCGTCGCCGTACGCTTGCAGCGCGAGGGCAAGACCCTCGCTTTTAGCGCCGATGGTATTCCGACCGACGCCATGGTTGAGTGCGCCAGAGAGGCAGATCTCTTCATCTGCGATGCGCTCTATCAGACTCCGGAGCTGGGTCAACGCGCCAAGGACCTGATGCATCCTACCGGTGCTCAGGCCGCCGAGATCGCCACCGCAGCCAGCGCCCGTTCGCTACTGCTCACCCACTTCTCTGGTCATGCCGATCCAGCCCAGATTCTCAGCGAGGCCCAGGCCGGGTTCGAGGGACCCGTGGAGATCGCAGAAGATGGCATCACCTATGCAATCTGACGAGCCACCTCACCCCGTTGTCCTCACGCTGCTCGTCGCAACTTCCAATGATGCACTAAACGTAGGTATCCTTAAATGAGACGATGGGTGATGACCTCTCTGGGAATCGCCCGCTCACAAATGTTCGTAGGCATTTCCGAAGGCGAAATTTATAAGATATTCAACCAGCGTGGGGCCACAGGCATACACTCGTGACGCATGACAGTGAAATCATCATCACGATCACTGCAGCGATGGTCGCTGCCGCCGCAGCCGGCCACCTTGTATCACTTGTGCGCCTGCCCCCGATCGTCGGCTATCTTCTGGCTGGCATGGCTATCGGGCCATTCACTCCGCTCGTCACTGCCAACACGGACATCGCCGGTCAGCTTGCAGAGCTCGGCATCATCCTGCTCATGTTCGGCGTTGGCATTCATTTCTCGGTGCGGAGTCTGGGGGTGGTGCTGCGCGTTGCGCTGCCCGCGGTGTTAATCCACACCGGTCTCATCACCGGTGTGGTCATGGTGATCATGATACCTACCCACTGGTCGACCGGCTCCACGATCATCCTCGGTCTCTCAGCGGCTATCGCCAGCACGGTCGTGGTCGTGCGCGTCCTCGAGCGTCGTAGTGAGACCGACACGATTCACGGCCGCATCAGCGTTGGCTGGCTGGTGCTCGAGGACCTGATGACCGTCTTCATCCTCGTGTTGCTGCCTGCGCTCGCACCACCCAATGGCGAGGCGGTCACCACTATGGATCTCGTTTCATCTGTCGGAATGACCATCGTCAAGGCCAGCCTGCTCGCCGCCGTCATGATCTTTGCCGGTGCCCGAGTCGTGCCCTGGTTGCTACGGCAAGCAGCCAGCCGCAACTCGCGCGAGCTGTTTCTGCTCACTGTGCTCGCCATCGCCTTCGGCATTGCCTATTTCTCAGCCAGTATCTTCGATGTCTCCTTCGCGCTGGGGGCGTTTCTGGCTGGGATGGTCGTCAGCGAGGCCGATGTCAGCCACCAGGCTGCTGCTGACGCGCTGCCATTTCAAGATGCCTTCGCCGTCATCTTCTTTGTATCAGTGGGCATGCTGGTTGACCCTGCCTACGTTCTCAAAGCGCCCTTGCTCGTGCTCGCCTTCGTCTTCGTCATCCTCGTCGTCCGGCCGCTCATCACCTGGCCGATGCTCGATTTCCTCGGCTTGAGCACGGGCCCCGCGTTGAGTGTCGCGGCAGCACGCTCCCAAATTGGTGAGTTCTCATTCATCCTCGGCAGTCTGGGTATGTCGCTCGGCTTACTCCCCGACGACGCCCTCAACCTGATCCTTACCGGGTCGATCATCTCGATCGTCGCCGGTCCGGTTATGTTCAAGATCGCTGATCGCATTCATGAATACGTTGAGCACCAACCCATGCGCTTCCGCCTGCTCCCCAGCTCCAAGACCCTCAACATCGACACCGATGCCCTCGATGACACGGTGAAAATGCGCGGCCACGCCGTCATCCTGGGCTATGGCAGAGTCGGGAGCCTGATCGGCGAAGCTCTTCAGCGACGTGACTTCCCCTTCGTCGCTGTCGAGCGCAATCAACGCATCGTCGATGCGCTTCGCGAGCAGGGAGTGCCCGTCGTCTACGGCGATGGCTCCCACCCCGAGATTCTGCGCTATCTGAATCTGGATCGCGCCCGGCTGCTCATCGTCGCGCTGGCCGACCCCATCACCACCCGGCTGGCCGTCGAGCGCGCCAAGGAGCTTGCCCCCAACCTCGCCACCGTTGTGCGTGCCCAGACCGAACAAGAGCGTGGCGATCTGCAGGCACTCGGCAATGTCGAACCGGTCATCGCCGAACGTGAGCTCGCCATCGAGATGACCCGCTTCGCCCTGCGCCGCTTCGGCCTCTCCTCGATCGAGCTGCAAGCCCTGCTGCGAGGTCTCCGCTTCCGCGAGGCGCCAAACAACGAGGCAACCGTCACCCGTGTGACCCAGCCCATCGAACGCCATATTACGGAGTGACGGCCCTCCGCTAGTACGCTTACCAGTGGAACGGCAGGGCATAGGCAGGTGCTATACTCCCGCCGACCAACGCGCGGAGAGGTGTGGGCAGAGATCGTTGGGGGTTGAGTAGTGCGCGAACAAATTCGCGATACCGCACTGCTATTAATTGTCCTAGGACTCGTCGTGATGCTCGTCTCGATCTTCGCGGATCCCCTTGCCCTGGGCACCCCACACTCCGGCTTCGGCTGGAAGCAGATGCTCGGCACTGCCTTCGGAGCCATCCTCACCGCTGCTGGCGTGTGGTGGAGTCGCAAGCAACAGCAGCGTTAGCTCAATGATCGGAGTCCGGCCGTGAAAGGCGTCATTCTGGCAGGTGGACTGGGCAGCAGGCTCTTCCCCCTCACCCACGCCACCAACAAACACTTGCTACCCGTCTACGATCAGCCGATGATCTACTACCCCATCCAGACGCTGGTCAAGGGTGGCATCGACGAGATCCTTATCGTCACCGGCGGGCCTCATGCCGGGCACTTCGTCCCGGTGTTGCGCGATGGCAAACAGTTCAATCTGCGCCGCCTCGAATACGCCTACCAGGAGGGCGAGGGCGGCATCGCCGAAGCGCTCTCCTATGCCGAGACCTTCGCCGAAGGCCAGCCGCTCTGCGTCATCCTCGGCGATAACACCACCGACGCCGACATCAGCCCCGCGATCGAGAGCTTCGAAGAGGGTGCGGTTCTCTTCCTTAAGGATGTGCCCGACCCCGAGCGCTTCGGCTGCCCCGTCTTCGACGCCGAAGATAGCTCCATAATTACCAATATCCAGGAGAAGCCCAGCAACCCCGCCAGCAACTTCGCCGTCACCGGCCTCTACGTCTACGATCAGCGCGTCTTTGACTATATCCGCGAGCTCTCACCGTCCGAGCGTGGGGAGTACGAGATCACCGATGTCAACAACCGCTACCTCGCCGACGGCAAGCTCAGCTGGCACGAGTTGACCGGTTTCTGGAGCGACGCGGGCACCTTCCAAAGCCTCTACCGCTCAACTCGCTACTGGGCTGAGAAGAAGCTGGGCAAGGCGCAGGCCGAGCTCGTCGCCGCCGGCCTCACCGTCGTCGGCGAGTAAGCACTCGCCAGCCCAATCAATCAGAAGGCCCGCGTCGGGGAATCCGTCCCTGCCGGCACATCCAGCTAGAGCTGCCCCAAAATCCACTCCACCGTCGCGCGAAGGTTCATCCCTTGTGAGGAATGCGCCCCGAGCTGCTCGGTCTCCGCCACACGCCGCTCGACATCTTGCCCACCAGCGAAGATCGGGGGCAATGCGAAGGGCAATTTTGCCGCGTGCAAGCGCTCGATCGTCGCTCGCAAGGCGGTGAATGATCCGGAAGTCGTGGCGCTCAGCAGGATCGCATCTGGCTGGCGCTCGCGCACTCGCTCGATTAGAAACTCGCTATCTACGCTCGGCCCCAGATCGAAGACCACGACGCCCTGCTCCTGCAACACACCACTCAGCATCCGCATGCCCAGCTCGTGACGTTCGCCCGGCACGCACGCCGCGATAACCCGTCCACGGGGATCGTCCAGACGCTCGTGGCGTAGTGTCAGCTCAGCGATAACATCGCGCGTCAGGGCCGAGATCTCTTTCTCCTGCCCGACGCTCAACTGCCCGCTTTCCCAGCGATCTCCCACCTCGTAGAGCGCCGGCTTGAGCACTGCGCCGAAGGTGGCCGCGGGTGACTGCCCAAGTCTGTCCGCCTCAAAGACGACCTGGCGAGCTCGCTCATACTCACCGGCGATGGCCAGCTCCAGAAATTGGCCTGCCAGCTCACTCGAAGCCGGCAGTGCATCAGCCGCCTGCAGTCGTTGCTCGATCTCTTTCAGTGATAGACGCTGGAGCTGCCATGCCTTGATTTGTCGAATCCGGTCGACGTCCTGCGGCCGGTACATCCGGTGACCTCCCGTGGTTCGCAGCGGAACGACGAGCCCCTCCCGCTCCAGAAATCGCAGGCTTGAGTGGGTTACATCGGGGAACTCGCCTGAGAACTCCTCGACTACCTGCCCAATGGTGAACAGATCATCTTCGCTGCGGGCCACTTGCGTCTCCTCCTTTCCCGGCTGGACCGTTACCCTCGCTGCTCCAACATTCTTTCATGATCATCCGGACGTCCACTATACGGATCATCCCAGATAGAGGACTTGACGTTTCTAAACCTATAGTTTAAGTTTAGGTTTAGATACCGGAATTGGCAAGGTATCTCTTACGAAAGGACCGATACGGTATGAAGTCTCTCGATATCGCCGCCCTGGCACTGGTCATCGTTGGCGCCATCAACTGGCTCCTGGTAGGTGTTGCCGAATTCGACCTCGTCGCCTTTATTACTGGTGAAGAGTTCGGCACAGTTAACATGGTCTCGCGGATCATCTACGTTCTCGTCGGGATCTCAGGGATCTATCTGGTGAGCATGCTCGCTCGCCTGGCGAACGACAGTACGGTGACGAGCAAGTCACGAGCCTAATCACGCTCACGCCCTGTCGCTCCAGGCCCTGGTGGACCTCAATCCGCCAGGGCATTGTTGTATGAGCGGGTCAGGCCGCTAATCCCACCATGACCGCGGCGCATCTTCGCCATTGTCCGGCTCAAGGATCTCCCCGTGCGTCGCCAGCGACCCACTCAGCAACTGCCCCGTCAGCGCGCCAATCCCAACCGGCAGCAACAACAGGCCGGTATAGAGCACGCCACGTGTCGTCGCGAAGTTATCCAGCGTGACCGTGCGCTCGATGGCCCCCGCCCAGGCAGGGCTGTAGACCAACAGCACCAGACACCCCGCCGCCCCAGCACACATCAGGAACGCAAGCGGATAGAGCAGTCGCGCGTCCGGCACGCTCAATCCCAACAAGAGCCCGGCCACAATCGCCACCAGCCCGACCGTCCACAGCCCGACACTCCCACCGATCGAAGCCACCATTGCCGAATCGGCCCGCACCAGCGTCGCACCGATCGCGACCGTCAGTCCGAGCCATTGCACCGCCAGAAGTGCGATTCGTGCCAACGTCCGGCCCATCTCAATCACCCTCCCAGCCAACGCTGCCGATGGTTCCCGCGAACGGGACTCTCAGCGGCTCCTCCACCTCATCGAAATCGAGCGTCATCGAGCCCTGGACTCCCAGCTCCGCCGTGCCGCCTTGCCCCCGGATACTGCCCGTCGTCACCTGGAATACCAGCTGCACCCTTCGCGTCTCTCCGGCGGGAATCTCCAGCTCTTCCCAGCGCCCATAATCGGCCCCAGCAAACGCCCCGTCGAATCGCAGCGTAATGTTGAAGCTCGTCACCCGCAGATCGTGACCCGAGTCGTTGATGATGTCGATCGAAGCCGTCGCATGGTTGAACGCCGGGTCCTGCCAGATGAACGAGTCCTCGACATAGTCCAGATCAACCCTGGTGAACGTCTCCACGGCATCGACGTAGGAGGTGATCGCCATCACCAGCCAGACGCCACCCGCCAAACCAGCAACGATGGAGAGCAGTAAAACCCAACGATTGATTCGCACGCTACCCCCAGATAGCGATGACTATTGCCCCGGCCCCGACCAGTGTTGCCGCCGAAATCCGCCTCCGGCCCGCCGGCTCGCCGAGCAACACCACGCCGAACAACGTCCCGAAGACCACACTCGTCTCTCGCAGCGGCACCACATAGCCCACATTGGCCAGCCGCATGGCCGTCAGCACGATCAGATATGCCCCGAGCGACAAGACACCGCCGACAATCATCGAGCGCCAGTTGAGCCGTAACTCACGTGAAAATTCTGGCCGCTTTCGACTTGCAATATAGGGGGTCAGCAGCACGGACGCAACGAAGATTTGAGCGTAGACGTAGACCATCGGGTGCACCCGATCCACGCCCGCATTGTCCACGAGCGAATAGGTCGCGATGGTCAAACCCGTGATGAACGCCCAGCCAAGTCCTCCACGCTCGCTGCGTGCCACCCGCAGGGCGCTCAGGGCAATCACCGCCAGCCCCGCCAGAATCATCGCGATCCCTACACCGGCTGGCGCCGTCGGTCGCTCATCAAAGAGTGGGATCGCCAGCAGCGGTACGATGAAGACCCCGGTGCCGCGGGCAATGGGATAGACCGCCGAGAGAGCACCGCCCTTGTAGGCCAGCCCCAACGACGTGAAATAGACGACATGCAGACAACCAGAGAGCAGGATGAAGAGCAGCCCGGCACTGGAGACCGGGTGCCGAACCAACATCACCGCAAAAGGCACGCCCCAAATCACCAGCGCCGCGATATTGAGCCCAAGGAAAAACGCCAGCGGATCGACGCTGCGCTTGGCCAGTAGATTCCACGTCGCGTGCATCGCTGCTGATATCAGGACCAGCGCCACCGCCAGCAATTGCATGGCGAGATACTAGCAGATATCGGGCTGATTCACGGGAGTTCTGGCGAGGCAATCTGCCTGTCAGGCGCTGATACGCTCGACGATCTGCTGGCTTCGCGCCAGAAGCCGATCGACCAACTGCGCGTCGTGACCGTGGCGGATCGACCACTCGACCTGCCGCAGGATCAGATGCGACAGATAGATCGTTGCCGGCCCCAGCCCAGCCAGCGCCACCAGCCGGTCCCAAAGCAGATCTCGTGCTTCGGGCTGGCCAAAGGTGTAGAAGAAGAGCGTCGCGATATCAAAGGCGCGGTCGCCCGGCTCGGCAAAACTCCAATCCACAATCCCGCTGACCTGTGTGCCATGTCCCAGGATGTTGGTGAACTGGAAGTCGCCATGCACCAGATCGCTGGTGCGACACGGCGATGATCGTCGAGCCTCTACCAGTGCTTGTAAGGTATCCAGCAGGCTGGAGGTGGCTGGCGAGTGCTGCCGCATCGTCTCGTGCTCGCACCAGCCCTGCGCCCCGATCAGCACGGTGTCGATCAGCAGCTTCGGCCAGGTCGACACCAGGTCAGCGCCCAGCCCGGCCTGTAGATCGATGAGATCCAGGAGTTGCGGCAGGATCTCCGCCACCCCTTCCCCACCGAACGCCCCAGTCAACGGCTTTCCAGACAATCGCTCCTGGACGGTATACGTTGTTCCATCGATGTGACCGACGTGCCGGTATTCAGCGACCGGATACCCAGCCGACCGCAAGCGCGAGGTGATGATCGCTACCGAGCGCTGCCGCGCCATCTCGAACTGCCCAGCGTCGTCAAAGCGTTTGAGCGCCCACAGCCCTGCTTCGTCGTGCATGCGATAGACCTGCCGGCTTTCGCCAAGCTCGAAGGCACGCTCCAGTCTGAATGCCGAGCCGTGGGCGGCATTGATGCACTCGATCAGATCGGAGAGATTCATTCGGGGGGCGTTCGCTCCGGTGTAGGAGTCAGGTAATAGTCTTGGGAGTCGTGATGTTCTCCGAGATAGTAGGTCATCGACTGCATTGCGCTGATCGGTTCGATCTCTCGCACCCAGATGCCAGCAGGGACGATCAGTGTCACCGGCGCATAATTCAGAATCGCCCGCACCCCTGCCTGTACCAGGCGGTCGGTCACATCCTGCGCCGCGCTGGCCGGTACCGCCACGATCCCTATCTGCACCCGCTGATCACGCACACGCTCGACCAGCACATCGGCAGGTTCTACCTTTACACCGAACTCGCTCGACTGGCCGATGACCCCAGGATCTGAATCAAAGATCAACGCGACCCGAAAGGGAGAGCGCGCGAAGCCGTGATAATCCGCCACCGCTCGCCCCAGGTGGCCGAAACCCACCAGCGCAACATCCCACTGCCGGTCGAGATGCAGGATGTGCTCGACGGCCCGGATCAGCATCGAGACGTCGTAGCCTTTACCCTGCGTGCCAAAGCGGCCAAAGAACGAC
Organism: uncultured Thermomicrobiales bacterium; assembly: GCA_964399615.1. GTDB lineage: Bacteria > Chloroflexota > Chloroflexia > Thermomicrobiales > CFX8 > CAYNTE01. The sequence continues at coordinate 14,433 of CAYNTE010000030.1, read as the reverse complement.
AGATCGCGCCGGATCTGCGCAGCCGTTACCCCCACGCGGTCGGCTAACTCATCCGAAGAAACACTCTCCGAGCCTTCTTCCGCGATCAGCCGCAGCGCGCGAGCATAGATAGGAAGGCGACGGATTACAATATCAGGAATGACGTGATCATTCGACCGTCCGTTGAGCCCCATGTTCGTTCGTGCCCATACTCATCGCGCCCGAACACATTGGCCAGCTGGCCGCGGAGATGGCTATCGCTGGCAGTGCATCCGGGCGGTTCCCGTTCCAATGTTCAAGGTTGCCTGCTTGTGCGATATATCACGAACAAGCTTACCACCGAGCCCTATCGGGCGTTGCCTGTCTCGTCCAGACTCGCTCGTAGATCGCGCACCTCATCGTCAAACTCCTGCAAGAGTGCGCGCACCTGATCTGGTGGGAGAAACGCGTGCTCGATCGCAGTCCGCTCCAGCCCAATCAATTCATCCAGGGTGAAGCCGAAGTGCTCGGCCAGCACCAAATGCTCGTTGGTCAAGGTCGTCCCAACCATCGGTGGGTCATCGCTGTTGACCGTCACCGGCACACCTGCGTCATAGAGCTTGCGAATGGGGTGCTCGGCATAACTCGCATAGACCCCCAGCTGGACATTGCTCGTCGGTGATACCTCCAGCAACATCCCCATATCGGCCAGATCCGCAACCAGAGTCTCGTCTTCGATCGAACGCACCCCGTGGCCGATCCGGTCCGGCCCAAGGCTCAACGCATCGCGGATGCTGGCGGGGCCATCGGTTTCCCCGGCATGGAGGCTCACCTTGGCGCCGGCCGAGCGCGCAAGATCGAACGCCGCACGGTAGCGACTTGCGAGATTGCCATACTCCAGCCCGCCAAGCCCGAACCCGACCAGCCCATCGCCGATGTGCGACGCAAACCACTGCGCCAGCTGCATCACATCCTCTTCCTGCCGCCCGCGTACCGGGTCGAGGATGAACTGCATCTCGACTCCATGATCGCGCTTCGCAATACGACGGCCCTCCTGAATGCCTGCCCAGGCAACGTCTGCCGAGCCACCGACCCGTGGGTTCAGGATCGAGCTCGGCGAGTACGTCACCTCCAGATAGCGAATATTCTCCGCCGCTGCCCGCCGCCCCATCTCGCTTGTGATCAGAGCATAGTCGTCTTCATCGCGCAGGTTGCGACACACTTCGATGTAGACATCGATAAAGTGCGGAAAATCGCGAAACTGGAACCACTCGCGCGCGCCCTCGGCATCCTCGAACGGCATGCCCTGGCCATGCTTCTCCGCCAGCTGCAGCAACAGCTCCGGATAGACACTCCCTTCGAGATGAACATGCAGCTCGACCTTCGGCATCTTCTCAATAACGGCTCGCTCAGCGGGGCTCAGAGATGGAGATGGTGACGAGATTGCTCCGGACGTCATGGGCAGCACTCCTTGCATGTGGCACGAACAACTTGGACGTATCACAATTCAACCATGAGAAGTTGGGCCGCGAAGTGAAGGGGAATTCCCTGTGGTGCGTATAGAACTGGCAAACCCGGACACGATGGACCCCGCCATCAAAACCGTCGTCGATCGTGGCATTCAAAAGTGGGGAGAGCCGTTGCTTACCCACCTCACCTACGGCCACAGCACCCCCATCTTCAAGGCTGTCCAGGCGATGTGGGCGGGACTATCACGTTCGCGCCTCCTCGATCCCACACTCCCCCGGTTGCTCAACCGCCGCGTCGCCCAGATCAACGGCTGCGTATTCTGAGCCGATATCAACGCTGCCGGCGGTAGCGAACTCGGCATATCCGACGAGAAGCTGCTTGCTATCGAGCACTGGCGCGAGAGTGATCTTTTCAGCGAAGAAGAGCGCGTCGCTCTTGAATACGCCGAAGCGATCACCTATAGCGACCGTGATGTCGATGAGGAACTCTTCAAGCGCGTGCAGGCTCATTTTGATGATCCCCAGATCGTCGAGCTCACCATGACGATCGCCTGGGAAAATGCATCCAGCAAATTCAATCACGCACTCCTGATACCCTCTCAGGGGTTATGGGACAAAGCGCGTGAACACATCCGTGAGCGTGAAGAGCGCCACGCGGCGAGAAAGGGGACATCGAGTGGAGATTCAACCGCGTAGTTGGACCGAAGCCATGAGCTTCGTTGGCGAGCAGCCTGGTCGGCCCGCCGTGCTTATCGCCCTGGCCCAGCGCCAGGGAGAGGGACTCAACGAACAGGAGCTGGCGGCAGGGACAAGCATCCTCTTTCAAAATCTCACTGGTCAGCCTATCGAGATGGCCATCGCCCTGAAGCACATCATGGAGCTGCGTGACGAGGGCTATATCGAGCAGGATGAGAGCGGCGTGAAGTGGCGCATGACTCCCCTCGGCACCGTCGTCAGCCGCCAGTGGGCGCCAGTCCCCACCGAACCAGAGGGGGAAGAAAAGCTCAGCGAAGACGAGATTCGTGCCTGGCGAGATCGGACCCTGACCGTCATGCAAGACGACGCCAAACTCGCCGCCAGCGCTGGCTTCCCTCAGGAGCAGTGGTTGATGATGCAGAGCCAGCGACTGAATGAGCTGCTCGTCCTCAACCGGGTCCTCGGCGAACGAGTACTCCCTGACTGGCTCGAACGCATCACCCGCCCCGAAAGCCGCCCACCCTCAGCCTCATAAACGACCACGCGCCCGGACGGACTTGTCCGGGCGCTTTTGGTCAACTGACTCCCAATTAGTGGCTCTGCATGAGCGTGTTTAACTACCTCTTGACACCGAGTATCTGATCAACTTTAGCTTCATACTCAGCGACAAGATGATGGAGTCGATCGAGTAATTCGAGCTGCTTTGAAGCGAGTATGCCTTGTGTGGCCAGCTTCTCAAGATCCGCGCGCTGCGATTCTCGGTGGCGCCACTCCTCGACATAGGTCATCTGCTCGACAGGCTCCCAGTTTTTGAGATCGTCAAGCTCATCCGGCAGCGCTTCCCAGTCACGAATCAATCCAGGGAGCACCTTGTCCGCCCACTTGCGGATATGCGCGAGCTCTTGTGCATTTATGGCAACCATCGAGTGCTCTCCGGAAGTTTCAGCGTCTCATAGGACCTCGTCTGGTATCCAGAAATGATACTACTCGGGCCGGTGGCGTAGATAACCAGAAGGTAGGGCTTAGCGTTGGCCCCACGCCGGCGGTCCGGGATCGTGTTGCGACCGAACAGCACAATTGCACGACCTTGAATGGCGGATACAGCCCCAACCTGAACATCGGGCACGCGGGCAAGCCCTCTCAAGTCCTCGACATATTCCTCCACCGTCGTCCCATAAGCCCACTCTTCATCATAAAGCACCCGTTTGACGAGGTGCGCGAAGTCCGACGGTTCGCGTCGCTCAATGAGCCGCCCAAAGTTGTATTGACCCCGAATGCTTGGCTCCGTACCAACACTACCTAAATAAAAATCCGCGTCACTGATTCGAGCTAGCAGCATCTGCCGATCATCCGGCCGAATTGTGTCGCTCGTCGCGAGCTCCCGAATCCGTCGATCCGCGGGATGCTCGGGCCGCATACCCTCAGAACTATCGTCCACTCCACCACCACCTATTGTCGCCACTACATGCTTGGCTCATGCTACACTACGCTGCTCTACGCTCGATTCACTCCCATGGAGAGGCAAACACCAATATGTCGATGCCGAATCATCCCTCGGCCGTCACGCTGCCGTGGTTGCGATCAGCGCTCGATAATCCCAATCTCGGTGGCTTCGACTGGCAGATCATCGGCGAAGAATTCGGCTTCACCGGCATCGTCGCTCGCCTGATGCTCCATGACGAGCAACCAGGAAACCAGCAGCCAGAATCGGTGATCGCGAAGTTCCCGACCGGACTGCGTGAGACCGAGACCGCATATCGCGCCAGCCAGTCGGACCGCCAGCACTTCGAACGGAGCGCCCGTGAAGCCCGCTTCTATCAAGAGATCGCTATCCCTGGCATCGCGCCACACTGCTACTTCGCTGGCATCGATTCAGAGGCTGGCATCGTTGTCATGCTGATCGAAGATTTCCCCAGCGCCCGTCCCGGCGACGTCCTCAAAGGGTGCTCGCCTGAGGAGGTCGAGCGCATCCTGACCACCATCGCCCCGCTCCATGCCCGATGGTGGGATCGCACAGCGCCTGTATGGGTTCCTGGCTGGGGAGATCTCATCGCCAACCGCCAGTCTCGCCTCGTCGACCAGGTGCCTCGCTTCCTGCAGCGCTACAGCGGCCAGCTGCCGGTTGACGTGCGAAGGATGATCGAGAACCTGCCAGGCAGCGCCAACCGTGCCCTCAACGAACTCGCCGCGGCCCCGGCAACGCTCATTCATGCCGACCTCCACCTCGACAACGTCCTCTTCATGCCCGACCGCGCTATCATCCTCGACTGGCAGACACTCTCGCACCGTCCTGCTGCCATTGATGTCGTCTTTCTGCTTCTCAACTCACTGTCCCCGGCAGAGCGCCGGGCAACCGAAGACGACGTTCTCGCCAGCTATCACGCCCAGCTCATCGCAAACGGTGTCGATAGCTACACGCTGCAGCAACTCCGGAACGACTGCAAGCTCGCCCTCGTCTGGGCACTCGGGGGCACCATTGGCTGGCTCGCCAGCGCCGACCTCGACGCCACCACGGGCCGCGAACGCGCCCTCATCGAAGCCGTCATCGCCGACCAGCGCCTGATCACCCTTCTCCAGGATTGGCAGCCTCTAGGTTAGGCTTCCACAACCAACACCAATCCGTTATCATCCCGCAAGAGAGTTTTATCTACTCAGAAGGAAGAACAACATATGACGCGCATCCGAGCCATCAGCGCCCTTGCGCTCGTCTGGAGCCTCCTGCTCTCACTCACCGTCGTCGGCCCTGCTCCCACTCTCGCTGCCGACCTCACCGTCACCACCTGTACCCGTGATGGACTCGCAGCCGTCATTGCCGCTGCCGCCACCACCGACCCCAGCAACCCCGGCACGGTCACCTTCAACTGCCCCAGCCCCACCATCTCCTTCACATCGAACATCCCTATCGGCGGTGGCGCAACGGCCGCCGTTATCATCGACGGCAGCAACAACGGCAACCAGATCATCCTCGATGGCATCGAAGGTGATGGGATCAACACCAATTTCTTCCAAATCAATGCCAATGGCCACCTCACCCTCAAGAACGTGACCATGCAACATGGAAGCAACGCACAAGGTGGGGCCGTCAAGGTAGAGGACGGTGGTGTAGCGTCCATCAGCCACAGCACCTTCTCCAACAATGTCGCAACCGATAAAGGCGGCGCTATCTGGGCCTCTGGCTCAATTACGGTCGCTGAGAGCAGCTTTTCCAAAAATCACGCAAACGATGACGGTGGAGCTATCTATGCTGCATGGCGCGGGCCGTACTCCATCCTCAACAGTGAATTTACCGAGAATACCGCAGGCAGTAATGGCGGAGCTCTCTACAACTACATTGGAACACTCAATGTTGCCGGCAGCACCTTCACCAAGAATCAAGCGCACTCAAGTGGGGCTATCAACAACGGCTACATCCTTAATGTCTCCCAAAGCTCATTCACCGAGAATTATGCAGAAGTCGCTGGCGGCGCAATTAGCAGTGGCACCCAGGGCAGACCATTCATCTCCGAGAGCTCGTTCAACGGAAATCATGCGGACGCATACGGTGGCGCACTCTACTTCTCCGGTCCCTTCACGGTCTACCGAAACACGTTCATAAACAACTATTCGAATCAATCTGGTGGCGCCATCCAGACCGCCTATGGCGGAGGCCGCATTGTCGCATCAACCTTCAGCGGGAATACCACCGTGCAATCCGGATCCGCTATTGCCAGCCTCGTCAATGCGCAGACCACGATCGCCTGGTCCACCATCATCCAACCTGATGGTGAAGACCAGGCTGCCCTTGATGTCAGGGGGCCAGTGTCCCTCGTCGGCGTAATCCTCGGTGGCTATGGCAATCACTGCAACATCAGTGGCGCCGGATCACTCACGGATAGCTATACGCTCGCCAACGACACCAGCTGCTCACTCGATGGTGACCAATCGCAACAAGATCTCGATGATCTCGGCCTCGGAGCGATCAAAACCGCCACACTCAACGGTGTCGAACACTCCTACTACCCACCTCTCGATACCAGCCCGGCCCTCACCATCGGCCCCGCCATCTGTGACACTGACATCATCCCTGGTTCTGACCTCGATCAGCTTGGCAACGCTCGCCCGTTCGGTGCCACCTGCACCATCGGCGCTATCGAAGTCGACAACCTTCCACCCGTCTTCGACAATGGCGGCTCCACCTCCACTACTACGATTAATGAAGGTGAGACGGTGACCCTCAACTTCGCCGCTACCGATGCTGATTCCGACAGTGACGACCTCACCTATGCGTGCGATCCCGGTGACGGCAGCGTTCCGAGCTTCAGTTCCGAAGTCGCCGTCGTCTGCAGCTATCCTGACAACGGCACCTTCTCCGCCCGCGTCCTCGTCTCCGATGGCATGGCGACTACCGCATCGATTGCCGTCGAGATCACCGTCAATAACCTGGCCCCCACCATCACCTCAGTCACCGTCGACCCCACCCTGGTCGTCATCAACCAACCCGTTACCATCCAGATCGCTGCCGCCGACGTCCCTGCCGATACCGTCAACCTCAGCTACGACTGCGGCAACACCTTCACCGGCACCACCACCCCGGTTGGATCCACCACCGGCAGCTTCGGTATCACTGCCACCTGCCAGTACCCCCAGCCCGGCACATTCACCATCAGCGGCACTGTCGTCGATGACGACAGCGGCACATCCGACCCCTTCAGCCGCAGCATCCGGGCCGTCACCCCCACCACGCTCTGCGCCGAACGCTGGACAGGTTCTCTCCGAGCCAGCGATACCTGCGACCGCAGCGAAACCCAGATCGCCCTCCCCTACGACGGCCCCATTACCCTCTGCGTCAACCAATGGAACGGCGCCACCCGAGTTGCCACCTCCTGCAGCCGCAGCGAGCAGCCCGTCACCGCCATCGGCGACAACACCATCTCCATCTGCATCAACACCTGGAACAACACCCTCCGCAGCAGCTCAACCTGCACCCGCTCCGAACACCAAGCCTGGCTCTAGCCCTCGTCCCAGCCCGGACCCCTTCTCCCTTGATGGGAGAAGGGGCTAACGGATGAGGGTTGTCCCCGCCCGACCACCGACTCCCGATTCCTGATCCCCGCCCCCATTGCCCTTCTGCACATGATTACTTACTACATAAGCAGGTAATTCAATGAGGCATCATCTATAATCCGCTTCGATTATTTCTACTGCCCGTATCTTGAAAGGCCCAACTGAATGCCATGCATCCGAGTGATCAGCACGCTGACCCTCGCCTGCAGTCTCCTGCTCACACTTGTCATCGCCGCGCCAGCGACAACGCTCGCGGCCGATGCCACGGTTACTGGTGCGACCTGCACCGTCGATGACCTCAGGGCCGCTATCAACACCGCCAGTGACGGCGGCACCGTCGTCTTCGATTGTGACGACCCGGTGATCTCGTTCGCCTTGGGTGATGTGGTCATGATCCCAGCCAACGCCGAGGTCACCATCGATGGCAGCAACAACGGCGGTCCACAGATCATTCTCGATGGCAACGATGAGACACGCCTATTTGAGATAGAAGCAGGAGGCACCCTCGCCCTGCACCACCTGACACTCCAGAACGCGATTGTTGACATGGCGACCCGTGGCGGCGCCATCCTCAATTCCGGCACACTGACCATCTCTCAAAGCACGTTCACTGCTAACTCAGCTGGCACGGGCGGCAACGCGATCAGCAATCAAGGAATAGCGACGGTCATCCAGAGTAGCTTTATCAGCAATACGACCCTGACCACTTCAAGCAGCCAGGGCGGCGCGATCTACAACGACCTGGAGGGGACACTGACCATCAAGCAGAGCCGCTTCGAGTCCAACACAGCCATTTATGGTGGTGCGCTCTACAATCACGGGGCAATGACCGTCAGCCAGAGCAGCTTCATCAACAATCGCGCCTATATACACGGCGGCGCAATCGATACAGACGGCCCCGCCACGACGATCACAACATCGACCTTTAGCGGGAACACCGGAGGCCCCAATCCTGGATCGACCCTGTACTTCCACGAAGCCCAAATCCCCAGGGAGAAGATCACCTCGTTAACCTGGTCGACCATCGTGCAGCCTGAGAGCGCAAGTATCACGATTTCGATCCGCGAGCCGATCTCGCTTGATGGCGTCATCCTCTCCGGCCCTGGTCCGCACTGTGAAATTACGGAGGATGGCGAGATACACGACAGCTACAGCCTCGCGACGGACTCCAGCTGCGGTCTCGACGGTACTGGATCTGAAGAGAAAGTTGTCGCCCCCGGCCTCGGCGGCATCACATCCAGCACCATCAACGGCGTCGAGCAGAGCTACTTCCCGCTCGTCGAAGGCAGCATGGCCATCGATGCCGGACCAGCTACCTGTGACACTGATGCAATCGAAGGCCCAGAAGCCGACCAGCTCGGCACACCTCGACCCTTCAATCACCTCTGCGATATCGGTGCTGTTGAATTCACCTTCGAATCAACCCTCCTCTGCGCCAACGCCTGGAACGGCGCGCTCCGTCTGAGCGATGAGTGCACGCGCAGCGAGACCATGATCACGCTCCCCGAGGACGGTCCCATCACCCTTTGCGTCAATCCATGGAACGGTGCCACCCGAGTTGCCACCTCCTGCAGCCGCACCGAACAAGCCATCATCGCCACCGGCGAAGACACCATCTCCGCCTGCATCAACACCTGGAACCACACCCTCCGCGTCAGCCCCAGTTGCACCCGCAGCGAACACCAAGCTTGGATCTAGTCCCTCCGCCTTATTCCCCTGTCTTATCCCCCTTCTCCCCTTGTGGGAGAAGGGGCTAGGGGATGAGGGGGTCCCCGCCCAACCAACAATACTTTCCGTAGTACACAACCAGGAGTAGAATGGCGTGTAGGTCCGAAAGTTGAACAGGGAGGTCTGTGCTCATGCGGGGGTTGCGTGTGGTGGCGGCAGTGACGATGACGGCAGCATTGCTGCTCACGGTGGGAATCGCACCTCACCCTACGTTGGCCGACGAGGTGACCGTCAATGCCGGCTGCAACTGGACCGAGCTGAGCAACAAGGTCGGTTCAGCCAATAGCGGCGATACCATCACCTTCGACTGTGTAGAAAACACCATCCCCTTCTTTGCCGGCGACACGATCACCATCGACAAAGCCATCTCCATCAACGGTAGCAACGCCGGTGGTGCCCCGATGGTCTTCGACGGCAACGCAGAGACGAACTTTTTCGTCGTCACCAATACTGGCGACCTCACTCTGGAACACCTCACCCTCCAACATGGGTGGGATGATGGCGAGGGCGGAGCAGTCGACGCCGATCATCATGGGGCGCTAACCGTAAACGATGTGACCTTCATCGCCAACGAATCAGCTACCTACGGCGGTGCGATCGACTTCGATGACGGCATCGCAGTCATCCACCAGAGCACATTTATCAACAATTCGTCTGGGGGTGGGGATCCCGACACCTATGGCGGCGCAATCTATACCCAAGGCACGATGACGATCAGCCAAAGCACCTTCATCAACAATGAGATTGGCGGCGGCAGTGGTAAAGCGTATGGCGGTGCAATCGCCAACTACGGCACATTGATAATCAGCCAGAGCTCCTTCACCGGCAATGAAGCGGGAGGAGGCGACGGTGCAAGCTTTGGCGGTGCAATCTACAGTTACGGAGCGCTGACGGTCAGACAGAGCTCATTTATCAACAACGCAGCTGGCGGTGGTGCTGGCGAGGGCCACGGCGGGGCCATGAGTTTCGCCACGAACGCCACGAAGAGCGTGGTCTCATCGACCTTCTCGGGCAACACAGCGAGCGCCGGATCGACCATCTGGACCAGCGACGACGGATCAACAATCAACCTTGCCTGGTCTACTATCGTCCAACCTCCAGTCGCTGGTTCAGCAGCGCTCAATACGGAAGACGCGCTGATGCTGGAAGGCGTGCTGCTCGCTGGCGATGGCGACCATTGCGACATCGCAAGCGACGGATCAGTAACGGACAGCTACACCCTCTCAAACGACACCAGCTGCACACTGGACGGACCGGGCTCACGCGATGATCTCGACAACCTGGACGTCGGCTCCTTGACCACGACCGTCGTCAACGGTGTCGAGCAAAGCTACTATCCATTAACTCAAGACAGCATCGCCGTCGACCGCGGCCCTACCAGCTGCGATACCGACTTCATCGATGGCGTCGAACCCGACCAGCTTGGCAATCCAAGACCCTATAACCAGTACTGCGACATCGGGGCCATCGAGTCGACTTTTACCGCGTCGCTCCTCTGCGCCAATCAATGGAACGGAGCGCTCCGCGTCGACGCCGACTGCAACCGAAGCGAAACCTCGATCAAACTCCCCCAGGAAGCCCCCATCACCCTCTGCGTCAACCGCTGGAATGGGGCAGCTCAACTCGGCCCCAACTGCAGCCGCAGCGAATACTCCGTGACCATCTGGGGCGACAGCACCGTCTCCGCTTGCGTCAACGAGTGGAATGGCACCCTCCGCATCAGTGATCGTTGTAGCCGCAGCGAACACCAAACCTGGCTCTAGCGCAACCCAGCCCGGTCCCCCTTCTCCCCTTGTGGGAGAAGGGGCCAGGGGATGAGGGGTTTCTTTACCCGATCCCCAACAGTGCTACATTACTCCCGAATCGGTACAAGCCACCGCATGTGGTTGTATGTCCAAAGGAGGATCGATGGTTACCAGCACGGAATTGGGGAGCTGGATCGATGAGCGTCAGGAGCGCTTCATCTCCCTCTCAGACAGAATCTGGGAATTTGCCGAGGTCGCACTGGCAGAAACAAAGTCCTGCGCAGCCCAGGCCGAAGATCTTGAAGCCGATGGGTTCACGATCACGCGCAACGTCGGCGGCATGCCGACCGCCTTCATGGCCGAGTGGGGCAACGGCGCGCCGATCATCGGATTTCTAGGTGAATACGATGCCCTGCCGGAACTCTCGCAGAAGAATCAGGCCGACCAGGAGCCGCTCATCGACGGTGGCGCTGGTCACGGCTGCGGGCACAACCTGCTCGGCACCGCCAGCCTGGCCGCAGCCTCAGCACTCAAGGCCTGGCTCCAGGAGACTGGACAGCCCGGCACCGTCCGCTACTATGGCTGCCCAGCGGAAGAGACTGGTGCGGGCAAGGTCTTCATGGCCCGCGACAACGCCTTTGCCGATCTCGATGCCGCAATCACCTGGCACCCTGGGGCGCGCAACAGCGTTTCACGCGGTAGCTCGCTGGCCGTCGATCACATCAAGTTCCATTTCTTCGGCAAGACCGCCCACGCCGCCGCCGTGCCACACCTCGGACGCTCGGCCCTCGATGCCGTCGAGCTGACCAATATCGGCGTCAACTTCCTGCGCGAACATGTCATCCCCGAAGCCCGCATCCACTACGTCATCACCAACGGCGGTGGCCAGCCCAACGTCGTCCCGGCCGAAGCTGAAGTCTGGTACTACGTCCGCGCCCCGCGCCGCGATCAACTCGAGCCGATCACCGAGCGCATCAAGGCCATCGCTGAGGGCGCAGCCAAGATGACCGAGACGCGCATGGAGATCCGCGACTACTTTGGCATCCACAACGTCTTGCCGAACCAGGCGCTGGCCGATGTGATGTTCGAGGCGCTCCAAGAAGTCGGCCCGATGGAATTCACCGACGAGGAGATGGCCTTCGCCCAGCATGTCGCCGACCAGTTCCCCGAGGAGATGCGCATCGCCGCGGCCGCGCGCTACGATCTGCCCAAGGACGCCATCAAGCAGCCTCTGCTGACCGACATCTACGAATCCAACGACGAGGGCAAGACGATGTCCGGCTCGACCGACGTTGCCGAGGCCAGCTGGAACGCCCCGACCGTCCAGTGCGGCACCACCTGCTGGGTGCTCGGCGTCCCTGGCCACTCCTGGGGTGTCACCGCCACCGGCGCGATGTCGATCGGCCACAAAGGCATGCTCCAGGCCGCCAAGACCATGGCGCTCACCGGCGCAAAACTCATCGATGACCCCAAGCTGCTGGAGAAGGCGCAAGCCGAGTACCGCGATGCCGTTGGGGACTACGAGTACAAGGCTCCGATCCCCGAAGGTGGCGTCCCGCCCAAGCCCTACATTCGCGGCTAGCGCAGCTACAACGGCAACCCGATCTACCCTTCTGGCACAAGCAGGAGGGTAGCCTCCACCTTCGGGGAAATTCCGCTCCATCGCGCGCCTCTTGCGTATCGCGATACCATCAGTGGGAACGGGTCACGCGGCACGCGGCGCACTCGTACAATCAACATAGTGTCTAAACGAATCGTAATGTCAACCTATCAGAACAGTGAGGGGTGCAATGAGGCAAATTGAACCGAAGGATGTTCACGCGGTGCTCGAGAGGTCCATGCTCGCCGATGGCGACCAGTTCGTCCTCGATCTGGAGCGCAGCCACGGCAGCTGGCTCGTCGACGCTCGTGATGGCCAGGAATTTCTCGATTTCGGTAGTGGCTACGCGTCCACACCACTCACCTACGACAACCCCGCACTCCACGATCCCGAATTTGAGAAGCGCTTGCTGACCGCCGCCCGTCACAAGCCCGCCAACTCCGACCGCTACACCACCTACATGGCCGAATTCGTCGATATCGTCGCCCGCGAGGTCGTACCGGAGTCACATCCCTACCTCTTTTTCATCGAAGGTGGCGGTCCCGCCGTCGAGAACGCGCTGAAGGTCGCGTTCGACTGGAAGGTGCGCAAGAATCTCGAAGCTGGTCGCGGGGAGATCGGCACCCAGGTGATCCATTTCGAGCAGGCCTTCCACGGCCGTCTCGGCTATACCCTCTCGCTCACCAACACCTACGACCCGCGCAAGTACCAGTACTTCCCGCGCTTCCACGACTGGCCACGCTTCGAAGCGCCGAAACTTCGGTTTCCCCTCACCGAAGAGATCGAGCGCGACGTCGAAGCCCACGAGCAGCGCGTGCTGGGTGAGATCCAGAATTACCTGGAAGAATACGGTCACGACGTCGCCGCCATCCTGATCGAACCGATCCAGGGTGAAGGTGGCGACAATCACTTCCGCAAGGAGTTTTTCCAGGGTCTGCGGGACCTTTCCGACCAGTTCGACGTCATGCTCATCTTCGATGAAGTACAGACCGGGATGGGACTCACCGGTAGCTGGTGGAATTTCCAGCAGATCGGTGTCGAGCCCGATATCTTCGCCTTCGCCAAGAAGATGCAGCTCGGCGGTATCGCCGCCAATCGCCGGGTCGATGAGATCGAGAACAACGTCTTCCACGAGTCCAGCCGCATCAATTCCACCTGGGGCGGCAACCTCACCGACATGGTCCGCGCCACGCGCATCATCGAGACCATCATCGAGCATGATCTCATCAGCAACGCCAGCGCCATGGGCGAGCGGCTGATGGCTGGGCTGCGAGAGATCGAAGCCAGCGGCATGATCAGCAACGTGCGTGGGCAGGGGCTCATGATCGCCTTCGATTTGGACACCCACGAACAGCGCGACCAGGTGCTCAACGCCGCCTACGAGCAAAACCTCCTCAGCCTCGGCTGCGGCGAGCAATCCGTCCGTCTGCGACCGTTCCTCGATATCGACACGGACACCGTTGAGGCCTATCTCGACCGCATGGAGAGCGCCATCAAGCTCGTCAAGGGTTAACCAATCCCCCGAACCCGGGCAAGAAAGACCCCGGCCAGTCCTCGTGGAATGAGGGCTGGCCGGGACAGTCCGGGAAGGGGACTCAAGTTTGGGTTAGTGAACGCTCGCTACTGGCTTCCAAGTCACCCAGCGATCGATGCGACCCGGCAATGAATCGATCATGCCGTGCAATCTCTCGTGGGTGCCAGCGCCGATCTGCTCATGCTCCCAGCGGTCGAATTCCTCGACCAACTGCTCGTCATCAGCCTTCAGCGATGCCTCCATCACAGCGAACAGTTCCGCATTTTCATCACAGATATGCTGCCGCAGCATCACGTCGTAGGCCCGTGATGTATCGGCCAGCGCCCGGGCCGAATCCAGATCGCCCGGCACGTAGCGCCCGACGGCCTCGCGGAAGCAGGAGCTCAGCATCCTGCCGGTGCGATGGTCTGCTGCCAGATGCTCCAGCACCGGCTCAGCGGATGAGATACCATCGAGCCGCTCGAAGACCATCGCCTCTTCCTTGCCGTGGTGGCAGCGGTCGACGAAGATCGTGAAGAATTCCTCGATGTCGGCAAAAATGCTCTTCGGCACCGGCGCGCCGCGTTCCGCTGCACTCACCGCTCGTTCGAGCTCATCGAGCACCACCAGCGTCGCATCATGCTCTTCAAGAAGAATCCGGGTCGCCTGCATGGTGTTCAT
>CAYNTE010000029.1:0-24788 GCA_964399615.1 uncultured Thermomicrobiales bacterium | reverse complement strand
TCTCCGGAGAGACTGAGATGACATGCGGTTCGCCGCGTGTGAGCGTGCCGGTCTTGTCGAAGGCGATGGCCGTGATCTTGCTGGCTCGCTCCAGCGCCGCGCCACCTTTGATCAAAATGCCGCGTCGGGCGGCGCTGGCGATGGCCGAGACGATCGAGACCGGCGTCGAGATGACGAGCGCACATGGGCACGCCACAACGAGTATCACCAGCGCTCGATAAAGCCACTCGCGAAAATCTGCACCGAATACGAGCGTCGGGACCGTGGCAAGCAGGGCAGCGAAAACGACAACGGCAGGTGTGTAGATGCTCGCAAATCGGTCGACCAGCAGTTGCACCGGCGCGCGCTGGGCCTGGGCACGCTCCACCAGCTGGAGGATGCGGGCTACGGACGAATCCTGCGCGATGCGCGTGACGCGCAACTGCAAGACGCCCTCGGTATTCAGCGTGCCGGCGAAGGCCTGATCCCCAACTCGCTTAACCACCGGAAGACTCTCGCCAGTCAGCGGGGACTCATCGATACTGCTCGCTCCCGCAACGATCTCGCCATCCAGCGGCACGCGACTGCCGGGCTGGACGATCACCGTCTCGCCGGTGCCGATCTCTTCAACCGGCAGCAACGTCTCGACGCCACCCCGTATGACCAGGGCACGTGAGGGAGCGATCTCCATCAGGGAGTGGATCGATTGCCGGGTGCGCTGCATGGCATAGGACTCCAGCGCCTCGCTCAGCGCAAAGAGCACCACTACCACGGCGCCCTCGACCAGCTCTCCGATAGCCACCGCGCCGATCACGGCGATCGTCATCAGCAAGTTGATGTCGATCGAGCGGCCACGAATCAGGCTGCGCAATCCCTTGATCGCCAGCGGAACGCCGCCGATGATGATGGCCGCCAGATAGAGCGTCGTGGTGAGCGTGTCGCTGGCACCAGCGATATGGAAGATGCCACCCGTAATCGCCAAAATCCCGGCCGTCAGCGCCAGGAGATTCTCGCGACGCGACAAGATCTGGAGGGCCAGAGGCCGTTGCGAGGTGGCTTCAACCTGGTCCACTGACTCTACGACGCTGTAGCCAAGACTGGATACGCGCTTGGCGATCTGGGGAATCGATGTGGCCGTGCGGTCGAACTCGACATCGAGCTTCGCGCTCATGAGCTGGACCGCAGCGTCCTCGACGCCGTCCATCGAAGCTACGCCGCGCTCGACCTTGCGCGCGCAATCGGCACAGTCCATGCCCTCGACATCCAGCGAGGCATGCTGGTAGCGCTGCTCAATTTGCGAGATAGCTGCTTGGGCTGCGCGGTCAATGTCTGCGCGAGTCTGCTGGTCGGGATCGCGCTGGTAGCGAATGCGAACCGGATTGCTCAGTATCTCGACCTGCTGGACACCGTCGACCTTGCTCAGCCACTCCGCCAACCGGGCTGTGCAGCGTGGACACTCGCCACGCGAGCCGTGGAAATGATTCGGCATGGTCAGGATTTCTTCAGTCATGACTCATCCTGTCCGGTGCAGCGCGTGATCGAGCGCCTGCTGGTAGAGGCTTGTGACGTGTTCGTCATCGAGCGCGTAGAAGACTTGCTTGCCCTCTCGGCGCGAACGAACCAGCCCCGCCTCACGCAAGGTGCGCAGTTGATGTGATGTCGCTGAGCGGGAGAGTCCGACGGCTGCGGCAATATCGCCACCGCACAGCTCTCGGCCCCCTAGCGCCGCGATGATCCGCAGTCGGGTAGGATCCGCCATGCTCTGAAAGAAGATCATCATCGCGACGGCGGTATCTGGATCAGGCATGCTCGCTCTCGCCGCACGCACGCTTTCGAGATCGATGATCTGGTCAGGATCGAGGGTGTGCTGGGCAAACGCGAGTTGTTCGTTGCGTGTAGGTCGGGCCAATTCAAGCTCCTGATACCGAGTCTCAATATTGAATAATAACTCAACTGTCTCTCAATGTTACCCCCACTGCGGTCAGAGCGCAAGTGTCACCTCGACGCGCTTGCCAGCTGCTCGGGGGACACTTTATACTCGCGGAGTGAATTCCGACGATTTCACTCAGAATTGCCAGACGCGAGTGTAGACCAGGGGACGAGGGAAGCGATGCTGGAAGAACGGAGCAAGGTGAGGTTCGTCAGCCACGGCGTGCCCTACACCTTCCGGCCCATGGAGGTGGTGCGTGTGCGTCGCGTGACGCCGCGTATGGTGCGAGTCACGCTCGGTGGACCAGAAGTGCAAAATATCCAAAGCATGGCCGGCGACGATGACATTCGGCTTCAGATTCCTGAGAACTTCTCGGAAACTCCGCTCCCTCCAGTTGTCCAGTTCAAGCCGTTTAAGATGGACTACCCGGAAGGTGCTCCGCCGTCCGAAATTCGCGCCTACACCATCCGCCGTCTCGATCACGCTGCTGGGGAACTCGACATTGATATCGTCATCCACGGTGAGGGCATCGGCTCTCGCTGGGGCGATCAAGCTCAGCCCGGCCAGAAGGTCACCGTTGGTGGGCCAAGCCATTCATTCGTGGTCGATCCAGGCTTCGAGTCGTATATCTATCTGGGTGATGAAACGGGCCTGCCCGCAATTGGTCGTCAGGTAGAAGCGGCGTCGTCCGGCTCACGAATCACCGTGCTGGCCGAAGTCAACGATGAGACTGACCACCAGGAGTGGGAGACCGCGCCGGGTGTTGACCTGACGGTGCAGTGGATCCATCGCAACGGCGCCGCGCCAGGACGCAACGATTTGCTGGCCAGTGCGCTGCGCAAGCTTCCAGCTCCCGACGCGCAGACCTACGTCTTCGGCGCTGGCGAGAGCTCGACGATTCGTTCGATCCGGCGCGGAATTATCAAGGAGTGGGGTCTCGATCGGGGACAGGTCCACTTTGCGGGCTACTGGGTCCAGAACGAGGGGGACATCTACTACTTCGACTCTGAGGACAACCCCGACATCGACGACGAGTAGTCGCGTTCATCTAACAGCTACAAAGGAAGCGGGAGCCGGGTCTCATACACCGGCTCCCGTATTGGTTTCTTGAGCTAGCCGACGAGCGGACTGAGACGCCCGACGATTTGGGAGGTATTTCCGGCTGGGTCCTTGAAAAACGCCATGCGGTCGCCCGATGGATTGGTGCGCTCGACTTCGAAGGTGACTCCATTGTCGAGCAGACGCTGTCGCAAATCATCGAACTCAGCGTCCGGGACAGCGAATGCGAGGTGGGCTGGATGGTCAAGCGGCGCGCCCTCGGCGGTATAGACCTCAAGCCTGCCGCCCTGGCCATCTGAGACAAAGGCGATGCGCGGCGGACCGTCAATCTCGCGAATCACGCTCCAGCCGAAATTATTCAGATAGAAGTCTCTGACGTCCTCGAAGAGCTCTTCACTGGTCGGGATACCGACGTGTTCGAGCCGGATGACCTGCGTCACGATATTGGTCCTTTCCTGGTTCCGAAAGTTGATCACGCGGGGCTGGTTCAGTGTAGTATGCACGAGCAGTCTGGTGAGCCGGCGTGTGAAGGATTCACGGAGACGCATGGGACAAACCTATCCGGAGACGTCGCGCCGGGATCTGACGCTCACCGTCTACTTGCCGTCAACGCTGCTGGCCATCAGTGAGGGCTTGCTCCTTCCAACGCTACCGCTCTTTGCGCTTGAGTTTGATATCGGGTTCGCGGCTGCCTCGGTGGCGCTGGCCGCGGCAGGGATTGGCACGATGGTGGCGGATGTCCCTGCGGGCATGGTGCTTGGGCGGCTCGGCCTCAAACGCACCATGCTGATCGGAGCCATGGTGGTGGCCGCCTCGCTCTTTGCGCTTGGGCTGGCGAACCTCTTCTGGCTGGTCATTCTCTACCGCCTGCTCGATGGCGTTGGTCGGGCGATGTGGTCGATCTCGCGTGTCTCCTACATCACCGAGGCCATTCACCCGCGAGAGCGTGGCCGGGCCATTTCGTTCTTCGGTGGGCTGAATCGCGTGGGGATGTTTGTCGGTCCGGCGGTTGGCGGGTTCGTGGGTCGCGTCTATGGGCTGGAGGCCTCGTTCTTCCTGGCTGGCGCGCTCGCGCTAGCGGCCTTCGCCGTCTCATTCATATGGGTGCCAGATACGCCGGTCGATACCAGCCAGAGCCACCGCATGCGCTGGGGACTCGTGCGCCAGATGATCGTCCAGAACAAGCGTGATTTCAGTGCCGCGAGCGTGGCTCAAGTCTCGGCCAAGATGATCCGGCAGGGACGGCAGGCGTTGATCCCGTTTTTCGCAGGCGTCGTGCTTGGTCTCGATTCCGCGCAGGTCGGCCTGCTCCAGTCCGCCTCATCAATGATCGATATGACACTTTTCTTCCCGGCCGGAATTATCATGGACCGTTTCGGCCGCAAATTCACGTCGGTGCCATCGTTTGCGCTGATGTCTGTCGGGATCGCGCTGATGCCGCTGGCAACGGGCTTCGGCTCGATGATGCTCATCGTGCTGTTGATAGGGTTTGGTAATGGACTCGGCAGCGGCGCGATGATGACCCTCGGCACCGACCTTGCCCCGCGTGGGGCGGTGGGCGAGTTTATGGGCGTCTGGCGCTTCGTTGGCGATGCTGGCGCAGCATCAGGGCCGATCGCTGTCGGATCACTGGCGGATGCCGTTGGTTTCACAGCGACGACGCTGATCATTGCCCTGATCGGGGCAGGCTCGGCAGCGACGCTTGCCTTCCTCGTCCGCGAGACGCGCGACCAACCGTTCAGCGCAGACGCTGGTGCGCCGGGCTAAGGCTTACTGGCCGTCCAGCGTATAGATGTGCGTCTCGCCACCGCCGGAGACGTAGACCCGGCCCGATGCGATCGAAATTGCGATCGAGCTGACATCGATCTCTTCGTCAATCGGTTGCCAGGTTGCGCCGCCATCGGTGCTGAGATAGGCGCCGTGGTTACCGCCAGCCCAGATGAGATCGATGATATCTGGAACGATCCGGACGGTTGTCCAGTGTGGGACGGGTTGGTCGAATTCCGGCGGGAAACCTTCTTCGCGCGGATCCTGTTCGAGCGTTGCATCTTCAAGCCCCGCGCGTGACCAACTGATCGTCTCTTCGTCATCATTCATGACCCCGATACCGGTGCTGGTCGCGATGACGATGCGGTTCTCTCGCCAGTCCGTCACGGCATCAGCCCAGAATTCGGCCGGTGTCGCGATGATCGTCGGATTGACCGGGTCGGCATTGTCGAGCAGGAAGAGGCTGCCTGAGCCGCCCTCGGTGACCGCGACTGCCAGGAGCTGCTCCATGGGAACATCGCGCTCGGTTTCAAGATCGAAGACATCGAGGCCGTCAAATGCATCGATGCGGCTCCAGGTCTCACCGCCATCGGACGAGAAAGAGAGCCCGCAGCTTGTTCCGAACACTAACGCCTGGTTGCTGTTGAAGGCAAGCAGTGGTTCGTAGGCCGAGCTCTCGGTGAGCTCTTCCCACGTCTGCCCGCCGTCGTACGAGCGAGAGAAGGGATAGTCCGACTCGCCGCGCCCGCAGGTGTCACGGTCCCCGGCCATTAGCATCGTTGGGTCATTGAGCGCGACGATCATCCTGCCCGGTGCCGCAGGTCCTACCTCGCTCCAGCTATCGCCAGCGTCGTCGCTCCGGTAGAGTGTGTCGTTGCTGATAGCGTAGAGATCTGCACCGCTCGGGTCGGCCTGAATGACTTGCGCGACCGGTTGACCATCGATTTCAAGTGCCTGGCCACCGCCAGGAGGCTCGGTTGCAGTGGCGGTAGCTGTCGCAGTCGGAGTTGCAGTTGGCTCTGTCGTCGGCGTGGCAGTTGGCTCTGGGGTGGGGCTGGACGTGGCGGTCGGCTCGGTTGTTGCGGTCGGCTCTGCGGTTGGCTCGGTGGTAGTTGTCGCTGTTGGCTCAGCTGGCGCTTCGGTGGTCACTTCGACTGATGTCGACTCCGTTGGCGTGGCGGTAGCGGAGTCGTTTCCGTCATTGTCCGGTCCAGAACAAGCCGCCAGCACCAGCAGACAGGTGAAAACCGCCAGTACCGCGAAACGCCGTCGTTTCCTGCTTGTCATGTTGCCTGCCGCCTCTCTGCCATCAGCGCCCGTCGCGATCCATCTGCCGAATATCTATGATCGCCCGGATAACCTCGCTTGCGGGCATGATGTCGCCTGCATGCTTGCTCGCCCTGCGCATGCGAAGCTGGCCATCGCGATCCACAATCATGACGCCGGGCAGTTTTGCGGAATCTCCGAGCGATCCGCCGGGCCGCGCTCCCTGCCGCAGGGCGTTGATAGTGTCGACCATAATGGATGGGTGGCGGAAGTTACCGAGGAAGGTCGTCTCTCCGAGGCCGTAGGCGTCGAAGGCTGCCCCAGTTGGATCGAGGTAGAGATCGTAGGGCAGGTCTCCGGTCTTGAGCTTCGCGCGAAGATCCGCGAGATCGGCGGGACCGATGAGCGCCACGGGGATCTCGGCGTGGTCGATCTGCTGCTTGTTGCGCTCCAGATCACCCATCTGGTGGCTGAAGAAGGTGCAGCCCAGGTGGCGGGTGAAGGCCAGCACGGTCAAATCGTGATCGGTCCAAAGGCGTGAGAGCGAGATTTCAGAGCCATCTCGATCGAGCACGGTCATATCGGGAGCTTGCGGGGCTGTCGATTTGTCATAGATCGTGCGCATCTCGACCCTCCTGGAGAAAGCTGCTGCCACGGTTGGCGACAAGCCTACCGCGTCCGGACACCTCGATTTGCTGAATGATGCCGCATTGCCGGGCATTGCTCCAACGCTCGCGGCCATGATTTTGACCACGACATGCAGATGGTACGATTACCAGCCCTCGACGATTGACAGATCTGGGAGCCGGGAATGAGCGACGATGAGCGCTATTACCCCGAAATGCGAGCACGCCTGGAGCCAGCCTAGCTTGCCACTGGCACGCCGCAGCAGGGTTCCGGGTTTCGTGGCGACCAAGCGCGTTGACGTCGGGCAATCGGGATCATCGCCGGTGCCATGTCGAACGATGGCACGTTCCTTTGAGCTCGACGGTATCGCCGTGACAGCCATCGCGTGCGCCGACCGGCCGGCTCGCTAGAGGCTTACGCCGCGGCGCGTTATCATTAGGGGACGTTGTACTACGGCGCATTCATACCCGAAATCGATGGAAATTGAGCACGCTGATCTATGTTTGAAACATTAACCGACCGTCTCCAAACGACTTTCGCGGGCCTCGGCCGTGGCGGACAGTTGAGCGAGAAAGATGTCGACCAGGCAATGCGTGAGGTTCGTCGCGCGCTGCTCGAAGCCGACGTCAACTTCAACGTCGTGCGCCAGTTCGTCGGCGCGGTGCGCGAGCGCGCTGTCGGCGAGGAAGTCTCGAAATCGCTGACGCCCGCCCAGACTGTCATCTCGATCGTCAATGACGAGCTGATCAAGATCCTCGGTAGTGAGCAGGTGCCGCTGGCCTCAGCGCCGAGCGGGCCAACGATCATCATGCTCGTCGGTCTGCAGGGTTCTGGTAAGACGACGCACATCGGGAAGCTGGCGCGCTATCTGCACGGTCAGGGCCGCAATCCATTGATGGTTGCCGCCGATGTCTACCGTCCTGCCGCGGTCCAGCAACTCCAGACGCTCGGCCGGCAGCTTGAGATCCCGGTCTACGACGAGGGCGTCGATCAGAAGCCGCTCAAGATCGTCAAGAACGCCATCAAGGACGCCCGCAACCGCGGCCAGGATCCTATTCTGATCGATACTGCGGGCCGCCTCCAGGTCGACGAGCGCATGATGGAAGAGCTTGAGGAGCTGGAGCGAGAGATCCAGCCGACTGAGATCCTGCTCGTTGCCGACGCCATGACCGGGCAAGAAGCCGTTAACGTCGCCGAGGAATTCAATCGGCGCCTCAATATCACCGGTCTGATGCTGACCAAGATGGACGGCGACGCTCGCGGTGGCGCGGCGCTATCGATCCGCTCTGTCACCGGCATCCCGATCAAGTTCATTGGCACCGGCGAGCGGCTCGATGCGCTGGAGCCGTTCTACCCCGACCGGCTGGCGTCACGTATCCTCGGCATGGGCGACGTGCTCTCGTTGATCGAGCGTGCGCAGCAGCAGACGACTGAAGAGGAGCAGGCCGCGCTTGAGGAGCGCTTGAGCGAGGGCCAGTTCAATCTCGAAGACTTCATGGAACAGCTCAATCGAATCAAGAACATGGGTCCGCTCTCACAGTTGCTGGAGATGATCCCGGGTGTCGGATCTGCCATGCGCGATCAGCAGCTTGAAGTCGACGACGATGAGTTCAAGCACATCGAAGCCATCATCCAGTCGATGACACCCGAAGAGCGCCGCTTCCCGGATCTCATTCGCAAGAGCCGGCGAGATCGTATCGCCCAGGGCGCCGGGGTTGGGCCGCAAGATGTGCGCGCGTTGCTCAAGCAGTTCAACGACATGAAGAAGATGATGTCGCAGTTCGGCCTGATGGGCGGCGGCAAGCGTGCCAAGGGCCAGAAGCGCGGGCTGATGAGCCGTATGCCCGGTGCGCTCGGCCAGGTTGGCGATATGCGCGACGCAGCCCGAATGCTCCGCGAGCAGGGAATCGACCCGAACGAACTGGGCAATCTGCCCGGTGGGATGGGTGGGCTGCCTTCCGGCTTTAACCCGCGCGATCTCGAAGGGATGATGGGTGGAGGCCAGTCACTCACCCGCCTCAACCCCAACAAAGGCAAGAAGAGCAACAAAAAGAAGGCCAAGAAGGCGAACCGCGGCAAGCGTCGCCGCTAAGCCTCGTACCGTAAATAACCTGTGGGAGCTGGGAAGGGAAGATTATGGAAATCCTTGTCTCGACGGATTGGCTTGCTGCGCATCTCGATGACGCCGGCGTGCGCGTTGTCGACTGTCGCTTTGCGTTCGATCAGGACATGCATGCCGCCTACGCCGAGTCGCATATCCCAGGGGCGGTCTATCTCGACTGGTCCAAGGGACTCACCGATCTCGATCATCAATTTGATGGCATGATGGCTCCGGCCGAAAAGGTCGCCGCTACGATGGAATCACTCGGTATCGGTGACGATGACCTGATCGTGGGCTATGACCAGGAAGGCGGGCACTTCGCTTCGCGCCTCTGGCTGGTGCTGGAGCGCTACGGCCATGGCGATCAGATGCGCATCCTTGATGGTGGTTGGACCAAGTGGCTGCAAGAGGGGCGTCCAACTACCAGCGGCGAGGAAGAGCCGCTGCCTGAGCGCACCTTCACGATCGATCCGGATGCCGGACATCCCGAAGTCGTCGCTGAGGCCGATGAAGTGCTGGCAGCCACCAACGATCCTGACACCGTCATCCTCGACGTGCGCCGGATGAGCGAATTCACTGGCGAAGAAGTTCGCGCCGCGCGTGGCGGGCGAATTCCAGGTGCCGTCTACAGCTTCTGGCAGGACAATCTCGATTGGGACGCCGACCGGCGATATCTGCCAATCGAGCGACTCGCCGAACGCGCGCGCGAGGCGGGGCTCGAGCCGGAGACGAGCGTCATCACCTATTGTCAGGGAGGGGTGCGCGCAGCCCACGCCGCGATCGCGCTCAAGATGGCCGGTTTCACTAATGTCAAGGTCTACGACGGCTCCTGGGCCGAATGGGGCAACCGCGATGATCTGCCGATCGAAAGCGGGCAGCCCTAGAGGGTAGAGCTGCCCAGAGCGTTCGCTATTTGGCCCAGTCTGGGTGCGCTTCTTCGCCATTGGCGTGAAAGAACCGCACACCTGCTGGCGCGATCAGCAGCCACTCAGCGGGTTCGCTGCCGCCGGCGTCATTCTGGATCTGGTGTAGCGTTTCGGCCGGAATGATGAGGGTATCGCCGGTTTCGAGCGTCGCCTCGGTGTCACCACCGGTGACGCGAACCTGGCCGCTGAGCATCACCATCACCTCTTCGCGATCGTGCCAGTGGGCGGGGTTGTAGCCGCCTGCCTTCTGGCGCTGGCGAATTACGCTGACATCTGCTGCCCGCGTGGATGGCGTCGCTAATGGGGTGCTGGCGTTGCCGCCCGGCGTCGTGCTCAATCGGCGTTGATTGTCGCGTACGATATGCATCTGGTCGTGCCTTTCTCTGCGTCATTGCGATCGGCAACACCCGGGTGATCGTTACAATAGATCGAGCTAGCTGCGGTAGATTGTAAACCTACTTTCCTATCTTGTCAATGACGGATCGGGCATGGCAGAAGAACACGAGCAACAGGATCAGATCGTCGAGCTGCGCGCCGCAAACATCGGTCGTCTGCTGCTGCAAGCGCAACGTGCCTACACTGATCGCGCTGTCGAGAAGCTCCAGGCACGTGGCTACGCCGACCTGAGTCTGTCGCATATCTCGCTGCTGCCGTACCTGGCGATCGAGGGTGCGCGGATCACGGCCATCGCTGAGTGGGCGCGGATGACCAAGCAGGCGGTGGGTCAGCTGGTCAAGCAATTGGAGCAACAGGGCTATCTAAGCCGGGCACCTGACCCTGATGACCAGCGTGCGGTCGTCATCGAGTTCACCGAGCAAGGGCAACGGCTGATGCGCGATGCTGACGCCGTGCGGCGCGAGATTGAGGCCGAGTACGGCGCGTTAGTCGGTGGTGCTGATCTCGGTGCCTTGCGGCGAGCGCTGGAGAAGCTGGTCGAGTCCGCTTAGTCCGGCGATGCTTCTTGCTGATCGTCTTCCCAGCGTTGCGGCCGTACGACCATGATGCCCTCGGCAGGGTCGATAGTTAGCACAACATCGGGCAGCGCGGGGAAGAGCTGTTGCGCGCCACCTTCGCCAGTCACCACGTAGACGTCGACCTCGCCCGCGCTGATGATCTCGGTGACTTCACCGATCTGATCGCCAGCTTCGGTGCTGACCTGCAGCCCGATGATCTGATAATAGAAGTAGGTTTCATCGTCGAGTGGTGGAAGCTGATCGCCGCGAACACGGATTGTGATGCCCCGCAGACGTTCAGCCTCATCGCGATAATTAACTCCAGCAAATTTGATAATCGCGTGCTTGCCGTCGTTCCGGGGCCGTATCTGCTCGATCGACACCGGTTCCGGGTCGTCGTCGAAGTAGACCTCTGTGAGGGTTGTCATCTCATCGGGTCTATCCGTGGTGTAGCGGAATTTGACCTCACCACGGATGCCGTGCGCGCCAGCGATGTAGCCGATCGCGAGCCGTACATTCTCCGGCGGCGTGTTTGGTGGTGGGGCTTCGGTTTGGCGACGTCGGCGGCGGCGCCGGTTATCTGCCGATGTCAAGGCTTGCCCGGCAACCGCGACGAGAGGCGGCGATGGTGAGGAGAGATCGCATAGCCCGAGCGATGCGTCCCTCGCGGCCGATCACTCGCCCCATATCGTCATCATGAACCGCGAGATGGATTCTGACCATCTGGCCGCGTTGATCTGAGGTAATATCCAGGTCTTCGGGATGATCGATCAACTGGGTGGTGATGAAGCGCACAAGGTCAGATAGCTCACTCGCTGTTGCGTCGTCAACGCGTCCTCGTCCTGACATCTATCGATTCGCCCTTCCGTAGTTCACGTGATTGGTAATTGTAGCGTCATTTAGTTTGCAAACGATACTGGCTGCCGCATTGCGACAGCCAGTCATCCACATGCTCGATGATAAATGCTAGTCCTGCTGGATTACGAAGTCGCTGGTTCTGCCTCGGCCTCTGCTTCGGCAGCCGCCTCAGCTTCAGATGCGGCTTCAGCCTCTCTAGCTCGCTGGTAGGCAGGAGTCGGCGTCGGATCCGAGCCGTAGGGCGGGACTTCCGTGACATAACCCTCGGCTTCGCCCTTGCTGCTCAACTTACCCTCGATCACGCCCGCCCGGACGAGCAGCGCCCGGACCTTCGAGGTAGGCTGGGCACCGACGCTTAGCCAGTGGCTGGCGCGCTCGCCATCGACCTTGAGTGTCAGCGGTTGTGTCTTGGGATTGTAGTAGCCGATTGACTCGACGAATCGACCATCGCGCGGCGAGTGCGCTTCGGCAACAACAATGCGGTAATGTGGCTGGTGTTTTGCGCCCATTCGTCGGAGTCGAATCTTGAGCACGCTGGCAGTTTCCCTTCCACCTGTCGGTGTCTTTGCTTACTGGTTCATCAATATCCGTGAGGCACGCGCACAAAAAGCGCCCGGCACGTGCCTAGGCAACACCGCATGCTAACACGCGCCATGACCTGCCGTCAACTCAGACAATCGGTGTCAACACGCGGTCGCGAGCGCCTGGATCGTGGCTCGAGAATGCGTCATCCGCCAGCCGGTTGAGCGCCACGCCCAGCCGCCGGCATCCCTCTTCGATCTCCTCGTCGTTCGGCAGCGTGAAGTTCAGACGGATCGAGTTTCTTCCACGGCCCGAGACTTCCTCGACGTGGAACGATTCGCCTGGCGCGAATGCCACACCTTCACGTGCCGCTTCAGGCAGCAGATCACGCACCCGGAGATGTTCGTGGATCTGACACCAGATATAGATTCCACCGTCGGGGCGTTGCGCTTCGATCAGTCCCTTGCCGTGCCGGTTGAGTGCATCAATCATCAGATCGCGCCGGCGCGGATATTCCTTGCGCAGCAGCTTGAGATGATCGGGCATCAGCCCCCGGTTAAGGAACGCCCAGACGGCCCACTGCGACAGTGCGTTGGTATCCAGATCGACGATCTGCTTCATGAGTGTCAATCGCTCAACCACTGACTTGGGTGCGTTGACCCAGCCGATCCGGAACCCCGGGAAGAGCATCTTGGACATCGTGCTGAGATAGAGCACGTTTTGCCGGCCTGCCGCTCGGTCGATCGTCGCAAGCGTTGGGAGCTCCCGGCCGTTGTAGCGCAGCGCACCGTAGGGATCATCCTCAATGACCGGGATTTGATAGCGCGCCGCGAGATCGAGCAACCGCAGACGCCGGTCCATCGAGAGCACCGCGCCACTGGGGTTCTGGAACGTCGGCAAGGTATAGATCAGCTTCGGCCGCCGACGAGGCAGCAGCTCCTGCAGCAGCCCAACATTCATGCCGTCCTGATCGATCGGGATCGGGAGTAGTCGCGCTGCCGCTGCCCGGAAGACCTGCGCCGCGCCGAGATAGGTTGGCGACTCAATTGCCACCAGATCCCCCGGCTCGATCAAGGCGCGCGCAATGAGGTACAGGCCCTGCTGGGAGCCAGAGACGACGACGACATTATCGGCTTTGAAGTTGACGTCTGCGCCCGTCGCTCTGCCCGTCGCGGACATCCAGTCCGCCAGCGCCTCTCGCAGCGGTGGATATCCCTCAGAGGGCGTGTGTTGCAGCAGTGTCTGGCCCGATTGCACCAGTGCCTCGTGCAGCAGCTCGCTGATCGTCTCGATCGGGTAGTGCTCCGGCGAAGGAATGCCCGTCGTGAAGCGGATGACGTCCGATCTTGCTGAGACGGTGTTGGCGTCGTGCAGCAGCGGATCGACGCGGATATCCGTCGTTGAGGAGAGCAACTGCTGCCAGGGCAGTGGTGAAGCCCGGCTACCATCCTGCTTGGTTGATTGTGACCACGGCTGGTTGCGCAGTTGAGGCCAGCCACCGGCAGCTGGCCGGTTCTCTGGCGTTTCCGGCGGCCGGTAGGTGACCAGCGTCCCGCGGCCTACTTGCCCAGATACCAGCCCGTCCGCCGCAAGCTCGCGATAGGCATTGACGATGGTGGTGCGATTGACGCCCAGGAGGGCTGCGAGGCGGCGTTCTGGCGTGAGCCGCTTGCCAGCTGGAAGCTCGCCATCCAAAATGGACTGCCTGATCTGCTTCGCAATCTGCATGTAGATAGGATCCACACTGGAACGGTCGATCTTGATCTGCATCTCTTCCTCAATCCGTCCAATTTGGCGCGGTAAGACACCCTTGCCGCTCAATTGGTACGTTCCAATGTCTGATTGTGTCACGGAAGGTGGGCCGCTGCCAGTCCAATTCCCTCAACTTGGCGGATTGCACAGTTGATACACTCAGTCCGTCACGCTACGTGGCTGGTGTTGTGCAACCTGAACAGGTACGGCAAGTCATCGAGATCTTTCTAAGCGATCTGATTCAATGGCCAGGTGTCGACTGGCGACCAATGGCGGGGCTCGATCATGCCTCGTTTGATCGCCCGCTCTCCTGGCTCGTGGCCCTACGGCCCGCCGAACCGATGCTTCCCCTTTTGCGGGAAGATGAATTGATCGCCTTGCCCGGCGCGGTCATTGCCGAGCTGGAGTCCGAAGGTTCCTTCAACATGGCTCAGGTAATGCACTTCCTCAACGCCGAGCCTATAGCTGGCCTGGTGACCGATGAACCCTGGCGCCTTACCTCTGCTCCGTCGATGCCTGTCCTCGTGGCGGATTCTCCACTGGATCGCGACATCGAGATGCGTATCAACCGCGAGATCACGCAGCGTCATTCCGAGCTCTACCGCCTCGGCTCCGAGCTGGTGCGTGTGCTGGCCGTGGCTTCGGCCAATGATCCCAGCCTGAACGCCTTCCTGACTGCGGGCGCTTCCGCTACAGGCTACGAGGCGATGCTGGTCAACCGCCGCGGGACGGTGCTGGGGCGTTCGAGCGGTGCGCCAGCATTGCTCCCCGCAGAGATGCTGGCGTCTACTAATGGACGATCAAATGGTCAACCACACACGATTGGCGGCGGGAGCTGGCTGGTAGCGCCTGTATCCGGCGGCGGATTGCCGGAAGGTGTTGAGCTGGCACTCGGCCCAATCACCGATGCTGCGCCAGAGCGCGCCAGACTGGCCGCCCAGCACATCAGTGACGCCTTGCGACCATTGCTCGGCCAGTTGCTCCCGAAGAGCACCGATCCACGCGCCGAGCGCAATGCCCTCTTCCAGCAACTCATCGGTGGTTATCTCGATCCAGACGACCCGCGCCTCGGGACGGTGCTCGGAGATGGCAGCGCTGCCTGGCGGCTGCTCCTGCTTTTCGATCCCGGTGACATAGATCATCTGCTGGCTATGGCTCCCAACCTGCCACACACCAGGATAGATCGCTCTGCTACGACGCTAGCGCTGATCGAGGAACGTGATTGGGAGCGCATTATCGGGCCAACCTCGTCGCAACGTGCCATCGCGACTCCGCCAATGCACGATCCCTCGCAGATCGCAGGCGCTGTAGCGGATCTTCTGAGTCTCGCTCCCGCCGCGAAAGCCGGAGCGTTCGGCGATGGGTTGGTCGTTCCGATGGATCCTCATTCCGGTTCCGTCGCTGGGCTGCTCGCCAGTCTGATAGCCAGTGACCAGCAGCGACAGCGCGCCTCTGCATTTCGTGATGCCTGGATCGGCAGGTTGATCGAGTCTGATCGCGATGGGGAGTTG
Source organism: uncultured Thermomicrobiales bacterium (assembly GCA_964399615.1). Classification (GTDB taxonomy): domain Bacteria; phylum Chloroflexota; class Chloroflexia; order Thermomicrobiales; family CFX8; genus CAYNTE01. The sequence goes on along the minus strand of CAYNTE010000029.1, from coordinate 9,537 downwards.
CTCAAGACGGCTCAGGCGTATCTGGAGACTGGAGCGTCGATGAGTAGTGCGGCGGATCGGCTCGGAGTCCACCGCAACACCCTTGCTTACCGATTGAAGCGCATCGGTGAGGTGGGTGGTCTCGATCTCAGCGACGCCCAAACCCGGCTCGCCGTCCATATCGCGTTGATCATTGATTCGATCCTGATCTAATCCAATCGGTCCTTGCTACGATAGGCTGAACGACGATAGAGACCGGGAATGGTGAGAGGATCAACCATGAACGACGATTCCCGTCAATTTCTGAGCCGCTTGCTGTCGACTGTCAGCCCTTCAGGGTTCGAGGTCGAGGCGGCGCGGGTCTGGCGCGAACAAGCCAGCACCTTTGCCGACGAGGTCGAAGTCGACTCCAATGGCAACTCCTACGCGCGGCTCAAGGGCGATGGTCCGAAGTTGATGATCGAGGGCCATATCGACGAGATCGGGGTGATGATCACCCATATCGACGATAACGGCTTTCTCTGGATCAGTGGCATCGGCGGCTGGGACGATCAGGTGCTGGTCGGCCAGCGCATCAAGTTCCTTGGCACGCATGAGACAGTCGTCGGTGTTATTGGCAAGAAGCCGATTCACCAGATGGAGGCGGCCGATCGGGAGAAAGTCTCCAAGATGTCGACGCTCTGGGTCGATATCGGTGCGAAGGATGCCGACGATGCGCGCACCAAGGTGGAAGTCGGTGACGCAGGTGTCATCGATCAGCCAGAGATCGAGCTGGGTGACGACCTGATAGCCTGCCGGGGCATCGACAACCGCGTCGGTGCGTTCGTTGCGCTTGAGGCGCTGCGCAAGCTTGCCGAAGGCGACCGGCCAGCGGCAGATGTCTGGGCCGTAGCCGCCGTGCAGGAGGAGATCGGGCTCTTCGGTGGACGCACCAGCGCCTACTATCTCCAACCGGACGCTGCTATCGCCATCGATGTGACCCACGCGACCGATCATCCCGAGGCCAACGTGCGCCACGTCGGGAAGGTCGATCTCGGCGGCGGTCCATCTCTCGGGCGCGGTCCTTCGATCCACCCAGCCATCTACATGCAATTGACCGAAGCGGCTCGTGCGGCGGATATCTCTTACCAGCCCGAGGGATTGCCAAGTCGCAGCGGTACCGATGCCGACTCGATCACGCGCGAGCGCGGTGGTATCCCGACCGGTCTGGTCTCGATCCCCAATCGCTACATGCACTCACCAAGTGAGATCGTTTCGCTGACCGATCTCGACAATTGTTCGGAGCTGATCGCGGCCTGGGTGCGAGGGCTGCCCGCCGATGTCTCGTTCAACCGGGAGTAGCGCGAGTCGATATATGCCTTGATCTGTGACGTTGAGTCATGACCGTGTACATGCGCCTCGCGTTGCGGGGCCATATGCTGGAGCTGTTTCATCCATCCCATCCGCGCTCAATGAGGGAGCGCAAGGAGCTCGATGAAGGAGGCTCTCATAATGGCGAATGCAACGAAGACGATTGATGTGAATGTACCGGTCAGGATGGCTTACAACCAGTGGACGCAATTCGAAGACTTCCCCATGTTTATGGAGGATGTCGAAGAGGTGCGCCAGCTGGACGACACCAAACTGCACTGGAAGGCAACGATCGACGGCCGAACCGAAGAGTGGACGGCTGAGATCACAGAGCAGGATCCTGACCAGCGCATTGCCTGGCGCAGTACGTCAGGACCGCAGAATGCTGGCGTTGTGACGTTCCACAAACTGGACGACAACTCCAGCCGCGTTGCCCTACAGATGGAGTATGAGCCGGAAGGTATGGTCGAATCAGCCGGTGCAGCACTGGGCATGTTCGACCGCAACGTTCAGTCGAACCTCGAGAACTTCAAGGAGTTCATCGAGCGACGCGGCCGGGAGACCGGCAGCTGGCGCGGCAAAGTTGACAAATAGTAACGCGTAACACAAGACAACCAGGATGAAGCGCGCCCGCTCTGGAGATATCCGGGGCGGGCGTTTCTCCTGCATGTGGGTGCGCTAGGATGGCCGGCAACGTACTGGGCGCTCGCGGAGAGAGAAGGGGAGTGGAGATTATGGATTACCAGGCTCGGCTCGGACGGTTGCGACAGCGCATGCAAGAGCACGACGTAGCCGTAATCTTCTTGCCGGTATCGAGCACGCTGGAATATTTCACGGGCATCCGCTCCCCGATCCCCAACCCAACTGGCCATGATCGACCGGGCGACTGGGTCTCCGGAGCCTACATCGGTGATAGTGGTGAGCTGATCATGGTCGAGCCGCGCATGGGGAGTGACGGCATGGTGCGGCAGGTGCAGGACAAGCCGTGGATCACCGATCTCCGCATCCTCGGCGAGCCGGAAGATTACCAACTGGCGATGACCGAGACGGTTCAGCATCTGCGAGGCAAACGCAACGGTTCAGTCGCCATCGGTGAGCATGCCTGGGCCAAGAGTGCGATTGCGCTGGGTAGCGCCGCGCCGGATGCCGAGATCGTGAACGCTCACGACCTGATCTGGCCACTGCGCATGATCAAAGATCAGGAAGAGCTTGACCTGATGCGTGCGGCAGCGGCGATCGCCGATCAAGCCTTTGAGCGGATTCTTCCCCAGCTGGCGCTCGGGATGGGAATCCCGGATATCACGCGGCTCGTTGACGACGCCCTGTATGCACTCGGCGCAGACTGGGTGTCGTTCCATACCGGCCTCTACATCGGACCACCAGCCGCGGGCGACGCGCCGTCCGCGATCATTGCGCAAGATCGCACGCTGGAGCGGGGCGGATCGATTGCGTTCGATTTCGGAGCCTTGAAAGACGGCTACTGCTCCGACTTCGGCCGGACTGTGTTCATCGGTGAGCCGAGCCCCGAGCGTCGCAAGATTCACGACCTGGTCATCGAGGCGCAGTCGGCCGCGATAGGGCGCATGATTGATGGGGAGATCACGTGCCGGCAGCTTGATGAGGTTGCTCGATCGATTATTGTCGATGCAGGCTACGGGCCACGCTTCATCCACCGGCTCGGTCACGCCATAGGCAAAGATGTCCACGAGCCGCCTTTCTTGCTGGAGGGCGACGACACCGCATTGCGAAGTGGCATGTGTTTCACAATCGAGCCGAGCGTCGATTGTGCCGATGGCGCGTTCATTCGCGTTGAAGACGTCGTGCTGGTGACGCCAGAGGGTGGTGAGAACCTCAACCACACTGGGCATGACCTCTGGATCGTGGATTTGTAGGGATTAGTCCTCGGCAGTGATTGCTGCTAGGGAGACTTCTTGCCACGAGCCGATCTGGCGGTAGCGCTTGGCTCGCGCCTCGATCAAGACCTCGGTGCCGGACGACCAGATCGTCTCGACCTCTCGGAGGTGTCGGGCGAGCGCCTCGGCAATGCAGCGGGCCGCCGGTGCCGCGTCTTCGTGGGCGGCGGGATTTTCCGGCAACACTTCGTCGACGATCCCTAGCTCCAGCAGATCCGGCGCAGTGATGCGCATCGCTTCAGCCGCGGCGGGTGCCTGGGTTGCATCACGCCAGAGGATCGTTGCAGATGCCTCCGGACTCGCCACCGAGTAGATAGCGTTCTCCAACATCAGGATACGGTCGCCAACGCCGATTGCCAGCGCGCCGCCACTGCCGCCCTCGCCGATAACGATCGAGATGATCGGCACGGGCAGGCTGGCAAGCTTGTAGAGACACTCAGCGATCACGAACGCCTGACCGTGCTCCTCGGAGGTCGGCCCTGGGTCCGCGCCGGGTGTATCGATGAAGGTGATCAGCGGCATCTCGAACCGCGCCGCGTGCTCCATCAATCTCAACGCCTTGCGATAGCCTTCGGGCCGCACCATGCCGAAGTTGCGATCGAGATTCTCCCGCGTCGAGCGACCCTTTTGGTGGCCGAGCACCATCACCGTGCGACCCTGGAAATCCATCAGACCCCCAACGATGGCCAGATCATCTCGACTCTGGCGATCACCATGCATCTCGACAAAATCCCCGCCGAGGGCCGCGATGTAGTCGAGCGTGCGAGGTCGCTGTGGATGCCGCGCCGTGGTGACGCGATCCCATGTCGAACGTTGCGGTTGAGGACTACTCATCGACCGCGCCATTCGGTGAGCTGACCGATGCGCCAGAGGTCGTTCGTGAGCGTGCTTGCCGATAGAGCGCGGCGATCTTCGCCAGTTGGCCCCGTAGCTCGGAACGCGGAACGACCATATCGATCAGACCGTGCTCCAGCGAGAATTCAGCCGTCTGAAATCCCTCGGGCAGTTTCTGGCGTGTGACTTGCTCAATGACGCGCGGTCCGGTGAGACCGATGCGCGCGCCCGGCTCGGCAATGATCATGTCGCCGACACCGGCATAGCTGGCAGGCACCCCGCCGTAGCAAGGATCCACCATCAGCGAGATGTGTGGCAGACGCCGGCGGGCAAGCTTGGCGAGTGCTGAGGTCGTCTTCGCCATCTGCATCAACGAGAGCATGCCCTCCTGCATTCGCGCTCCGCCCGAGGATGACACGGTGAGCAGCGGCAAGTCACCAGCAATTGCCTGTTCGGCTGCCCTTGCCAGCTTCTCGCCGTAGACCGAACCCATGCTCGCGCCCATGAACGAGAAATCGGTGATGAAGATGGCGAACGGCTGGCCTTCGATTTCGATCCGGCCCGTGATCACGGCCTCGTCTAGCCCAGTCTTCTTGGCAGTCGCCTGCGCCTTCTCCAGATAGGTCTCTGTGCCAACGGAGAAGCCAAGCGGATCGGCAGTGCGCAAGTCGATGTCCCACTCCTCGATCTCACCATCATCGGCCAGCAGCCCAATACGTTCGCGCGCGCCAAGCCTGAAATGATGGCCGCAGCGCGGGCAGACATACAGATTGCGCTCTAGCGCGCGGTTGTAGATGAGATCCTTGCAGTCAGGGCACTTCTGCCATAAGTCATCAGGAACCTGAGCCTGACGATCCTGGCCACCAAAGGGGAGAAACTTCGGCTGTCGGCGAAATAGCTCACGCATGACGCACTTCGTTTCGCGGGTAAAGGGGTGCGTCCCCCACCGGACGCGCTTGGCAGTGCAGGAGTATAGCATAGGCAAGCTCATGCCCGTTGCGCTGTTGGAGGCGGGTTCCTATACTGCTGCGTTGGTGGCATGTGCTTCGTTATGAGAAGAGGCTGACTGTGGATGTCCGGGTTGGGATCGATATTGGCGGGACTTTCACTGACCTCACGGTCTATGACGCAGCGAGTAACCACTTTCAACTCGGCAAGACCTTGACGACTCCGAGTCGTCCCGAGGTTGCCGTGACGACTGGCTTGCAAGCGACACTCAAGGAAGCGGGGCTGACTCCGGCTGTGGTCCAGCAAATCGTGCACGGAACCACCCTCGTCACTAACGCGATTATCGAACGCAAGGGCGCGCCGACCGCACTCCTGACCACCAAAGGCTTTCGAGACGCCGTGGAGATCCGTCGAGAGCACCGCTACGACCTCTACGAGATCTTTCTTGAGATGCCCGAACCGCTTGTGCCGCGCCGGCTGAGGCTAGAGCTGGACGAGCGCGTGCTGGCCGACGGTAGTGTGCTCAAGGAGCTCGACCGCGATCAGGTTGCGGAACTTGCGCAGCATCTGACCGAGCAGGGCATCGAGGCCGTCGCGGTCGCCCTGATGCACAGCTATCGCAACCCGGAGCACGAGCGCGAAGTCGAGCGCATCCTGAATGAGTTCGCCCCCGATCTCACCGTCTCGCTCTCGTCCGATGTCGTGCCGGAGATTCGTGAGTACGAGCGCACCTCAACCACCATCGCCAATGTCTACGTCCGCCCGGTTGTCTCGGGCTACCTGGCGCGTCTCGAGTCAGCACTTGCTGACCTTGGGTTCGATGGCAGCCTCTTCATTATGCTCTCGTCCGGCGGCATCAGCACCGTCGAGACTGCCAGTCGCTATCCGATCCGCCTGCTGGAGTCTGGCCCTGCAGCAGGAGCGTTAGCGGCGGCGGAGTACGGCCGGCGGCTGGGCATGCCGAATCTACTCTCGTTCGATATGGGTGGCACCACCGCCAAGGCCTGCATCATTGACGACGGCAAACCTCTGACGTCGTCAGATTTCGAGGTCGGTCGCGTCTATCGCTTCAAGAAGGGTTCCGGGCTGCCAGTCAAGGTGCCGGTGATCGAGATGATCGAGATCGGCGCCGGTGGAGGATCGATCGCTCGCATCGATACGCTCGGCCTGCTGAAGGTCGGACCCGAATCTTCGAGCGCCGAGCCGGGTCCAGCTTGCTATGGCCAGGGCGGGCTCCACCCGACCGTCACCGATGCTGATCTGGTGCTGGGCTACCTCAATCCCGATTACTTCCTGGGCGGCAAGATGCGGCTCGATGTGCAGGCGGCCAAGGAAGCGATCATGCGTGATGTCGCCGAGCCGCTTGGGCTGGACCTGCTCAGCGCCGCGTGGGGCATCCACCAGGTGGTCAACGAGAATATGGCTGGCGCGGCGCGCATCCACGCCATCGAGCGCGGCAAAGATCCACGCAGCTACCCACTCTTCGGCTTCGGTGGAGCGGGCCCAGTGCATGCGTACGGTGTCGCACGCATCCTGAAAGCGCCGTCGATGCTGATTCCTCCAGGTGCAGGCGTTACCTCGACCATCGGCTTCCTGGTTGCGCCGCTGGCCTTCGATTTCGTGCGTACCTACTACGGTCATCTGGATGATCTGGACTGGGCGCACGTCAACGGCCTCTTCGACGAGATGGAGGCTGAGGGCCGGCAGATCCTCACCGATGCCGGAGTCGACCCCGACGCCATCACTGTCGAGCGAAGCTGCGAGATGCGCTACGTAGGTCAGGGTCATGAGATTACCGTTGCTGTCCCTGATGGCCAGCTTGACGCCGATTCGATTCCAACCTTGGAAGCGGCATTTGTCGACGAGTATCGCCGTCTCTATGAGCGTTCGGCGGGGGATAACCCACTTGAGACGCTCTCCTGGCGCGTCGTCGTCGAGGGACCACGACCAGAACTGCCGATCGAAGGCATAGGTCGCAGCGCAGGCGAACGCTCATCCATGGCGCTGGAGGCGTTGAAGGGCGAACGTCGGGTCTACGTGCCAGAGGATCGCAAGCTGGTTGGTGTCTCAGTCTATGATCGCTACAAGCTCGGTCGCGGCGCCCGCATCTCCGGTCCCGCGATCATCGAAGAACGTGAGTCCACCATCGTGATCGGTCGCGCCGGAACGGTGCAAATCGACGACTACCTCAACGTCGTTGTGGGGCTGGAGCGCGACGAATAGAGTCAGTTTCACGCTGAATCCCTGACTTGTCATCCAGACTTGCTCGCAGGCTCTTGACAACGGGTCATCCTGTACGTACGATACGAACATCTGATCGAATCATGTGTTCTTTCGGGTCAGCGCGCGTAGCCCGATAGGAATGGTTCGGTCACCGTGGGCCGACTGCTCCAGTGCCGTGGTAGTTGCGGACCGCGACCATATCTCCTCATCCCTGACGGTCTGGCAGAGCACTCGCTCGCCAGACCGTTTCGGGAAAACCAGATTGAAAGGGATCTCAATGAGTGAGAACCATCAACGCCTCATCCCGTACTTCAGCCTCGATGATGTTCAACAGGGAATCGATGTCTGGACTAATGAACTCGGCTTCACGTTGCTGGGTGTGATGCGTGACGACGAGACCGGAGAAGCGCTGCACGCCGATCTCACGCTCGACGGCTCCTTGATCATGATCGGCAAAGCGGACGCCTATGCCCCGAGCGGATCGCATGGCGTGTCATTTCACATCACGACCGACCGGGACATCGAAAAATTCCACGATTCGGTCCGCTCGCAGTCCGGTGCGGTCGTCGATATGCCGCTAAGTGAGCAATGGTGGGGCGAGCGAATGTTCACCGCCAGCGATTCTCTGGGCTATCACTGGATGTTTGGGCAGCAGATTCACGACCGAGAGATGCAACTTCCAGCAGGGACTACCTATGAGATGGCTGAGACGGCGACCGAGCCTGCGTCAGCGGATTGAGAGTCGATCAGATGCCGGATCTGAAGCATGTCTTGACGCCAATGTTCAACGTCGACGACGTTCAGCAAGCTATCGATGTCTGGACTACGGAGCTCGATTTCAAGATCGATGGCATCGTGCGCGATCAAGAGACGGGTGGCGTTCATCTCGCTGAGCTATCGTTGGATGGCCTGCCGATCATGATCAGCCCGATGCAGGACGAGTCGCCGCTTGGCGCTGGTGGGATCAGCTTCTACGTCTATCTCAATTCTCGCAGCATCGATGATTACTTCGAGCAGGTATCTGCACAATCAGGCGTGACCGTTTGCATGGCGGTTGAAGACCAGTGGTGGGGTGATCGCATCTTTACGATCCAGGATTCGCTTGGCTACTACTGGACCTTCGCCCGTAGTGGTGCGGAGGTCAATCCGCCTGATGGCATGGCCTGGGAAACTGGCGACTTGGTCGCCGGTGGGGTTGACATTTTGGCTCGGCCTGTATAGAATTAGAACATATGTTCTATTCATGAAGTCTACTCCCTCCCCATCTCTCTGCGGCCCGTCGCTGACCTTCCTCGTCAGCGGCGGGTTTTTTTATTGTCCGCCGCGGGCTAGGATATCGGCGGTGAAGTGACGGAGAAAGGCAGAAGAAGATGGCTGGTATCGATCCGATCACGCTCGAAGTTATGTGGAACCGTTTGATCGCCGTGGTCAATGAGCAGGCGACTGCGTTGATGCGTACCTCATTCACGACCATTGTTCGCGAGTCTGGCGACCTCTCCGCAGGGGTGTTTGATACGCACGGCAACATGATCGCCCAGGCTGTCACCGGTACTCCCGGGCACATCAACGCCATGGCGACCTGCATCCACCATTTCCTGCACGTCTATCCAGCCGAGACGCTGCAGCCGGGCGATGTGCTGATCACCAACGATCCTCAGAAAACCTCCGGCCACTTGCACGACTTCACGGTTATCACCCCAATCTTTAAGGGCGAGCGTCTGGTCGGCTATTTCGGCAACACCTGCCACGTCCTCGATATCGGCGGCCGCGGGCTGACCACCGACGGTCGCTCGGTCTATGAAGAGGGCCTCTTCGTCCCCATCACCAAGCTCTATGACGCGGGCAAAGAAAACAGTGAGCTGATCAAGATCATCGCCGCCAATGTGCGCGCTCCCGAACCAGTGCTCGGTGATATCCACGCGCAAGTTGCGGGCAATGACGTTGGCGGCCGGCGGTTGCTTGAGTTCATGGACGAGTTCGATCTCGACTCGATCGACGAGGTCGGCGCAGAGATCATCGAGCGCTCGGAGCGCGCCATGCGTGAGGCGATCTCAGCCTTGCCCGATGGTATTTACGAGAACGTCGACTACTCTGACGGCTACGAGAGCCCGGTCCGCATGCAGGTGACGATTGAGAAGAAGGGCGACGAGCTCTTCGTCGACTGGGCTGGTTCGAGTCCGCAGAGCAGCTACGGCATCAACGTCGTGCTCAATTACACCCATGCCTATACGACCTACGCGCTCAAGTGCGCACTGGCACCGGAAGTTCCCAACAACGAGGGTTCATTCCG
>CAYNTE010000028.1:0-25143 GCA_964399615.1 uncultured Thermomicrobiales bacterium | reverse complement strand
ATGGCGATTTCGGCTCCGAGGAGGGTGATGATGGCACCGATCCAGACCCAGATCAGGACGATGACGACGGAGGCCAGCGAGCCGTAGAGGACATCCTGATTGCTGAAGCTATTGAGGTAGAAGATGAAGATCGGGCGCACCAGAACGAAGAGAGCTGTGGCGGCAATCGCGCCAGCTAAGGAAGACCCTGCATCACGCTGCTCTCGCGGAACAAAGCGATAGACCAACCAGAACGCGACAAAGAGCAGAGCAAGCTGGACACCGCCAGAGACAACCCGAAACGCCAAGCCCTCACCAGCGGGCAAGAACCGGACGGCATCCCAGATCAGACGGAAGACGAAGTCCGACATCAGCGCCAGGATGAAGACGACACCGATGGTGAGCAACATGACAAGCTGGACAACTGTCTCACGCACGATGCTCTCCCGATCCTCAAGGTCATAGACCACCTGGATGGCACGCGAGAGGGCAGCGAAGACGCGTGAGCCTGAGAAGAGGAACGCGGCGAAGGAGATGATGCCGACCTGTCCCCGTGCCTCAACAGCCTGATCGACGAACATCTTGAGATCGTCGCCACCTTCCGGCACCCAGTGGCGCAGGATGGTCGTCAGGCGCTCGATGATCCACTGGGCATCGACGAAGAACGAGGCGACGCTGACGCCAGTGAATAGGAGCGGGGCGAAGGAGAGCGCACTGTAAAAGGCGATGGCGGCGGCCCAATGGAGCAGGTTGTCATCGAAGGCGTGCAGCACGGCATCGCGAGCGATCCGCCAGGCCAGATCACCACGCTGCTTCAAATTAGCGATCGAGATGCGCCGCATGGCTACGATCCTTCTTCTGCTGCGGCACGATCAATGCTCAAACGTACGGCACGACCTCCTCGGCAAGCATCTGGAGCGTTTCACGGTCGGAACCATCGAGGAGCTGGACGACGTGATACTGGATACCGGCTTCACCTCGGGCGGCGTAGTGCTCGATGATCTGCTGGGGTGTGCCGATGGTGATGCCGAGGTAATCCATCGAATCTGGGACGCCATCGGGGAAGTAGCTCTCGAGCTTACGCTGGGCGGCCTCCTCGGTCGGCGCGAGGATCAGCCAGCCAGTGAAGTCGCTGATCAGGACCTCGTCGCGGGGCCGGCCGACATCATCGCAATGCTGCCCCAGCACATCTAACTTGCGCTTGATCGCCTCAATGCTATTCACATTGAAGTTGCAGGCGTCGGCGTGCGTTGCCACGTTGCGCAGGGTGGTCTTCTCGCCGCGCCCACCGATGATGACCGGCACCCACGGCTCCTGCACGGGCGGCGGCACAACCTGGACGTTCTCGATCTGATAGTAGCGGCCGTCGTAGGAGAATGGCTCGTCGCCCCAGACGCCGCGCACGATATCGGCCACCTCGGCGACACCTCGCGCTCGATCTCCATCGGGCATGAAATCGACACCGAGCGCCTTAAATTCTCGACGCAGGTAGCCCGCGCCGAGCCCGAGCAGCAGGCGGCCGTTGCTGAGGTGATCGAGGTCGGTGGCGATGCGGGCCAGGTAGGTGGGTGTGCGGTGATAGACGCAGTTGACAGCCGAGCCCAGCCGGACGCGATTGGTGACGGTGGCAAGGCCGGAGAGCCAGATCCAGGGATCGGGAGCCTGACCGGGGTGGTCATAGATGAAGACGGCATCGAAGCCAAGCTCTTCCACCAACTGGCCGCCCTCCAGCAAGGCTTCGGCGGGGTTGGCTTTGACATCACGATCGAGCGCCGACCTGCGGCCATCCTCGGCGCAGAGCTGAATGCCCCATCGCACACCGTCGTCCGCCGCTGCCACCCAAGGGTGTCGAGCCATAGGTTCGTTTCCTCTTTTCTTGCATTGCGATGATCGTCTAGAGGATTGTAAACGGAGAATTGTGCGGCTGTGAGTTTTTTCGGAGTATAGTCTCAACATCGACAGCGTGTTGTTCAGTAGAGGAGACCGAGATGGCTCAAGGTCAGCAATGCAGTCACCTGGATCAGATTCAGGATGTCACCCCGAGTGCGCAGGGTTGTGAGGAGTGCCTGCAGATGGGCGATGAGTGGGTGCATCTCCGCATCTGCCGTATCTGTGGTCACGTCGGTTGCTGCGATTCTTCGAAGAACAAGCACGCGACGAAGCACTTCCATGAGACTGGTCACCCGATCATACAGTCGTTCGAACCAGGTGAGAACTGGATGTGGTGCTATGTCGACGAAGTGATGGTGAAGCCACCACGCTAGGAGTCACGACTGGCGCGCGCCAGGGTCGTCGTGTGCATGGTGAAACTTATCCGCAATCTGCGGATAAATCCAGCTACAATTGATAATAGGGGTCGATGATCCGACACAATCATGGGCGGGGCAACGCCAGGCATGGGCCAACGTAACGATCCTGGGGTTACGGTTAGTATCAGCTATAACGTCCATCCCGGGCGAGAAGAGGAATTCGAGGAGTTCCTCGAGAGTATTCAAGCGACAGTTGAGAAATTTCCGGGCTATCGCGGATCGAGATTGTTTCGGCCGCGGCGCAACGATACGCGCTATCGCGTCTTCATGCGCTTCGATAGTGAAGCCCACCTCAAGCTGTGGACTGAATCTGAAGAGCGACAGCAGCTTTATCAGCAGGGCAAGCAGTTCGCTGATCTAGCACCCTGGGCATCGAACGTGACCGGGACGGCGCAAATCCAACCGCTCTCGCTGGTGCTTACACCTCTTCAACACTATTTCCGGACCAATGTCTCTGGTATCGGGCTGCTCCTCCTTGGCACGCTGATCGCGCTAATTTTCGCCAACTCCCCTCTATCCGACAGTTATGATCGGCTCTGGAGCACGATCATGACGATCGGTGTCGGCGACTGGAGCATCGAAGCCACGCTCCGGCATTGGGTGAACGACGCGCTGATGGCGTTGTTCTTCTTTATCGTCGGCCTGGAGATCAAGCGTGAGGTGCTGATAGGCGAGCTTCGACGGCCCAGGCAGGCAGCCTTACCAACCGCTGCAGCACTGGGCGGGGCGATTGTGCCGGCCTTGGTCTTCCTCGCGTTCAATTTCGGCGGCGATGGCCAGCGAGGCTGGGGGGTTCCGATCGGAACAGACACCGCCTTCTCACTGGGCATCATCAGCCTGCTCGGGAGCCGGGTCAGCTATCACTTGCTGGTCTTTCTCACCGCGTTTGCCATTATCGACGACATCGTGGCGGTGCTAGTAATCGCCATCTTCTATACAGACGACCTCAATTTACAGGCACTGGCCCTCGCGGCGATCTTTCTTGGGGCACTGATATTCGCGAATCGTGCCGGTTTTCAGCGCTGGCCCGTCTATGCGGTGCTGGGCTTTGGCGTCTGGCTGGCGATCTTTGAATCGGGAGTCCACGGAACGATCGCCGGTGTACTGGTGGCGATGATCGTGCCAGCCCGATCGTGGATCAACCCGGGCGAGTTCGTGCGGCGGGGTCGGCTGTTGATGGATCGATTCGAGGACTATGGAAGTGGTCACGGCAGCACGCTCAGCAACGAACCGCAACAACGCACCGCGCAAGCGATCCAGCAGCTGGCGGTGCAGGTCGAGACACCGTTGACGCACTTCCAGTATCTGCTCAACCCGTGGGTCTCGTATGTCATTCTGCCGATATTCGCGTTCGCCAACGCTGGGATCTCGCTCACCGAGGGGCTCGGCGGCGCCATCTCGGATCCGACGGCATGGGGCGTCGTTGCTGGGCTGGTGATCGGTAAGCCGATCGGCGTCACGCTCTTCACCTGGCTTGCGGTGCGTACGCGACTTGCGACGATTGCGGCGGACGTCGCCTGGCGACACATCTTTGGCATTGCCAGTCTGGGTGGCATCGGCTTCACCATGTCGCTCTTTATTTCGGAGCTGGCGTTCGGCGATAGCCCACTTGCCCATGCCTCGCGAGTTGGCATTCTGATCGGCTCGTTTGTGGCCGGCTTCATGGGATACCTGATCCTGAAAGCCGTGCTTCCTCCGCCACCAGAGCAACACTCCGCCGACTGACGACGAGGTACCGATTCCGTACCGATTGTCTTGCAGGGCGCTTGTCACCTGATGCATACTGAGATGTGTTGCTCGCGACCGGGGCATCAGCTTCGGCCGCCGAGTAGCGGTTGAGACAGGCTCTCAACCTGATTCGTTTTACCAGGAGGTTATCTACTTCGTGGACGGTAGTTCCATACGCAATACCGGCTCGCCCGGCGACCACCGCTGGTTGAGCCAGACCCCAGGGGCACCGTCTGGGAAGGTCACGACCTTCTAACCCCGGACGCCTCCGGGATCTGGCCGTCAAAGTTGGGGCGCTGCGCGAGTCGGGCGCACAACTTGAGACGAACCCAGAAGGAGGCGACCATGTTCAAGTTCTGGAACCGCACGGACAACAGAAGGCGGGACAACTCGCCAGGCGTGATTCGGCAGCAAATCATCACGCCCAATGACCTGAAGAATGAAGTGCGTGGCTGTGATGACGCGCTTCGCGATGAAGTGCGGCGGGTTATTGAAAGCCAGCCAGCAGGTGGGCGGTATCGTGTGCGCGTTCGGCGCAAGAATATCCATCTCTAGCACGCACGCCTTAGGGAGCGCATTATCGTCATCACGAGAGAAATGATCCATCAGGCAGCGGACGGTCTGGGTCTCTCGGGCCGTCCGCTCTGCCTGCATACCTCTCTCCGGTCATTCGGCGAGCCGCTGGAAAATGGAGCGCTGACGGTCATCGAAGGGCTATTGGACGCAGGCTGCACGGTGATGGCGCCGACCTTCTGTGACGAGCCGGAGACGATGCCACCAGCCGGCGTTGAGGTGCCGCTCCAGAATGGCTGGACAGAGCGTGATACAGCGAGGACCCGCGCGCACCAACCCCAGCCGTATGCCCCAGAGACGGCGATGATCAATAAGCATATGGGGGCGCTACCTCGCGCTTTACTCACGATTCCTGGGCGCAAGCGCAGCCGTCACCCGCTCGATTCATTCGCAGCGGTCGGACCGATGGCGACTGAGCTGATAGAGGGCCAGACGCGCACCGATGTCTATGCTCCATTTCGAGCGCTGATCGAGGCAGAGGGCGCGGTCTTGCTGATCGGCGTCGGGCTCGACCGGATGACACTGATTCATCATGGCGAATATCTCGCGGGCCGCCGGTTGCTGCGGCGCTGGGCGATGGATCAATCGGGCGAGATCGTCGAGACACACATCGGATCATGCTCCGAGGGATTTCCGAGACTGGAGCCGTATCTCGGCCCACTCTCCAGGCAGGCCACGGTCGGCGCGAGCCAGTGGCGGGCATTCCCGGCTGACGAGACGGCACAGCGGGTCCGCGACGTCATCCGCGACCAACCAGACATAACGCACTGCGGCCGCCCAGGCTGCCAGATTTGTGACGACATGCTGCTCGGCGGCCCGATCATCGAGCAGGGTAGTAGTAGCTGACCCTGCTCATCAGTAGCATCGTTTCAATCCAGGAATCCCCAGAGCCGAGTGAGCTTTACCCGGATCGGCACGGTGTATTCATCCCAGGCATGTTCGGGCTCCCAGCCGAGGCGGACTGACTCCGCACGGTATTTCTCAACCATGGCAGGGATCTCGCGGGCTTGTGGCGCGCTCGGGTCGATGCTGGCCAGCGCCTCGAAACGCACGACGTCGTCACCGTGAGCATCACTGTTGAAGTTGAGGGTGACTCGCGCATTCGTCTCGATGTTGCGAAGCTTCAGGGCTTGTGGCTGGCTGTAGGTCATCAGCGACTCGTCGCCATCCCACCAGAACCAGACGGGGGTCGGCAAGGCCTGGCCGTCGGGCCGCACGGTGGTCAGCCAAATCACGAGATCGTTGGTCAGGCGCTCGGCAACGCGCTCACCAAACGGCGTAGTCCGATCAATTAGCGACATAGTCAGCTCTCTTCAAGCCAGGCTAAAAGCCCCAGAGTTTGGTCAGTTGCAAGCGCACCGGAACACTGAAGCTCTCCGAGAATCCTTCGGGGGTGGTGCCTAGGCGCTCGATTCCCACGCGGTATTTCTCGATCATGCCAGGCGTCTCCACGGCAGAAGGACTATCTGGGTGGGCCGTGGCGGTGGCTTCGAACCGCATCACGTCGTTGCCGTGCTCGTCGGTGTTGAAATTGAGCGAAACGTGAGGGTTTTGCTCGATATGGCGTAGCTTTGGGGTATTTGGCTGGCTGAACATCACCAGCTCGTCATCGCCATCCCAAAGGAACCAGACTGGCACCGGCAGCGGCTGACCGTCCGGCCGGACGGTGGTGAGCCAGATGACTTCTTCTTCACGCAGCCTCTTCGCCACGCGCTTGCCATACTCCTGCTCAGGATCGAAAACGGGCATTCGCGCTCCTCCATCGTTGTTCCGCGCTATTCGACACTCTGATGATAGAGTACGCAGGTGTCTGGTGTCAGACGGTGAAGCCCCCAACGGCGGGGTGGTGGCACGGGAGTGTCCAGCCTGTGGAAGGCGCACGCTTGAGATGGTGATGATCGTCCAGGAACACGCGGTTGACGCTAGCCCGGAGCATCTTTGGCGGGTGCTGCTAGCGGTGACCCAGTGGCCGGAGTGGTGCGGGCTTGTTCAGCTGGTGGAACCCGAGCGGACGGACGACCCGCTGGCAGGCGATTTGCGCATCAACGGGATGCTGGGACGGATTCCCTACACAGCAACGATGGTCGTCGACGAGCACCGGCCAGTCGAATTGTTGCGGTTGATTTCAGTCCACGTCTCGCCGCCCTACCAATACATCGAGCACGAGATCGAGCTGCAACGCGGGGAGATACCACAGCTCACCTGGCGCGCCCTCTATAGCCTGGCTGGTGGTCCGGGAGGCTGGCTGGTCGACCGGCTGATGGTGCGTCGCCATGTCGGAGCGCAGTTGCAGCGAGCGCTGGAGCAGCTGGAGACGGGCGCAACCTGAGGCTGAGCCTAGCGGCGTGAGGCGGCTTCCTGACCGGGTGGGGTGATGACAAACTCTCGCCCCATCTGATTGCCACGCCGGTGATAGACGCCGGGCAGCACTTTCAAGAATCCCTCGCGGAGCAGACGGTTGAAGATGGGCGCGGGCACATTGACCTGCCCATCTGGGAGGCCGGGATGGATGATCTCGCCACTCTGCGTCTGCACGAAGGGGGCACTCACTTCATGCCGGTCGGCACGCGCGAGGATACGGAGCAGTTGCCGTGCTGCCTGATACTCCTCATCGGTCTCGCGCAGGACGTGCTCCTCAGCTGGCGTCCGCTTTCCCGATTCGCTGGCAACCGGCTGTGGCATCGCAAAACTGCGTACCTCGCGCATATCGACGAGTTTTTGCCGGCGGTCGAGCGGGTTCTGATAAATCGCAAAGCGGCCCTCTTTGACGAGGCGCGCCATCGTGGTGTGACTGACGCCGAGGATCTCTCGGGCCTGTTTCAGAGGAATCAGCTCGGGCTCTTGCATGCTGCGGACCCTCCAAGGTCGCTCCAGATAGGGCAATGTACGGCTATATAGCGACGCTTCACTGTGTATGCGAACGAACACCTTACGCGATCTCTATCAGAATAACACAGACGGAGGCGCTAGGGGGCATCTTGATCGAGCTGCGACTGACGGGCAGCCGCAAGATCGGCCATTGTCGCTGATTGCATGCGGATGGAGGGAGCTGGAACTAACTGATCGGGACGATCTGGCCGGCCTTCACCCAGATATGCTCGTAGATGAGGAGCCCAGCCAGCGCCAGGAAGGAGGCGGCGATCAATGCGCTCTGGTTATTGCCGACCAGATAGAGCGCCCCCAGCACGAGCGGCATCAACATGCCGATACCCACCACCCCGACCCAGAAGAGGCGGGCGAAGCGGCCGACACTCAGCGACGAGGCGGCGCGAGCGATGTGCAGATTCGGATGCGGCGAGAAGAGCTCGGCAAAGAGCAGCACAGCGTGGGCAGCAATCGCACCGATCAGAACCCAGGCGAGCACATCGGGGAGATCGACGCTGAGCGACAGGGCAGCACCGACGACGGCAAGCGTCGCCGCACCAGCGATCGCGGCCTGGACCAGCAGATGCGGCAGCAGCAATGGGCTCTGCCAGAAATCGCGCCCTTCGGCCTGGCCAAAGAGGAACGCGGTGTAACCAGCGCCAGCGGCAGCGATCGGGATGCCGAGCACGCCAAAGATGAGCCAGCCCGTATCGAGCCCCAAGATCCCGGCCAGGAACCAGAGCCCAGCCAGAGCGCCGAAGGCTGCCAGGACATAGCCACCGAGCGCTAGCCAGGAGGTGCGATTTGGCCGGGTGAGCAGAAGCCAGAAGCGCTCGGGTCGTTTGAGGTCGCCCACCAGCAGGGCCGCTGTGAGGCCGATGAAGACGGCAGCCAGGAGCGGCGCGGCGATCTCGATTAGGTCGCGATCACTTCCCCAACCAAAGAGCAGCAGTGCGGCGGCAACACCCATGGCGCCAGCCGCGATTGACTTGGTCCAAAGGTAGGTCGAGACCATCCAGCCCCAGGGCATCGGATGATCGACATCGTAGGCCACACGGGGAGCACCAGGCTTGACGAGCGCGGGATCGCGGTCCCAATTCTCCATCGAGGCAACGCCGTTGGTGGGAGCGTAGGGTTCGGGCGCCAGGTCGAGTGTGCCGCTATCCAGCCCCTGGTCGTAGCCATAATCGCGCATCTCGGCCCACATATAGGCCTGGCCGCGCGCCAGGGCATCGGGGGTCAGGTTGGCGTCTTCAGCACCGAGGTAGAAGACCTTTGGCTTGGTGCCTTGCTCGGGCTTGCGCACGGTCGTTGGCTCGGTGCCGATGAGGCGTGCGATCTGACTGCTGGGATCATCGAGATCGCCAGCGATAATGGCCTTCTCGGGACAGACGACGACGCAGGCCGGCAGCAGATCTTGCTCGACACGATGGACGCAGTAGTTGCACTTGGCGGCGGTATGAGATTCGGGATCGATGTAGAGCGCGTCATAGGGGCACGCTTGCATACAGGCCTTGCAGCCGATGCAGATGCGATTGTCGAAATCGACGATACCGTCGGGCCGCTTGTAGAGCGCTTGAGTGGGGCAGATGTTGACGCATGGGGCGTCTTCACAATGATTGCAACGCATGACGGAGTAGTGCCGGCGGACATTGGGGAACGTGCCGCTCTCGACGTATTTCACCCAGGTGCGGTTGACGCCGAGCGGCACCTCGTTCTCAGATTTGCAGGCTGTCGTGCAAGCATGGCAACCGATACATTTTCGCTGATCGATCGCAAACCCGTAGCGCACGCCCCCGCGCCCCTTCCTGTAACCGTTCCTTGGTCGAGATTAACACATGCCGGGCCAGACAACGCCCCGAAACGGCCCGCTAATTACGATCAGGGTACCCCATAACGTCGGGAATTCGGGATACTTCTTAAAGAGATTGGCCGTTCACTTCTGGCTGGGAGCTGGGATTAACGATGTTGTGCCCTTCTTGCGGCGAAAAGAACCCCCTCGGTGCCCAGCACTGCCGGGCGTGCGGCTATGCGTTCACCCGGGCAGAGCACGAGCGGCAGTACCCTGAGCAACAAGAGCGAGCGTGGGAGCGGGCTTACCCCGGCCGGCCGTACCCCCACGGGGCCGGAACCGCGCGCCGACGGGGCAGAGGGTGGCGCTGGGTCTTCTTCATTATGATTCTGCTGGTGGCCGGAGCCGCCGCGGTGGTGGCCGGCATGGCGCTGAGCGGTGGGGTCATCAAACCATATGTCGCTGACCGTATCAGCGACGATCTGAACCAGGGCATCCACGAGGCCATACAGCAAGAGATCGGCATCGGAGCGCTACCCGAGCAGGCTTCCTCAGGCGAGGTCACGATAACCGAGCAACAGATCAATGAGCGAGTCGCGGCACACGCGTTGGTCGGCCCGCTGGACCAGGCAACGGTGGATCTGCAAACGAATGGCATCGCGATAGATCTCGAAGCCTACGGCTTGAGCGGCACCTACCGGGCGGATCTGGTTGTGGTGGACGGCCAGGTCCGGCTGCGTAATGGATCGATCGATGGAGCGCTGGGAATGATCTTGCCAACGGGTGAGATGGAGGACGTCACCAACGACGCCATCGGCAGCTCGTTGAACCAGGCAGGCTATCGCGTCGAGGCACTGCAGATGTCGGACTCGGCTATCGTGCTGGTCTACCAACGCTAGGCACTCCTTCAGCGGCGCAATTCATGACGTATTCGCTCAGATCGTGCGAGATCGGGTTACACTATCCGACCAAGTGCGGGTTATCGTGAGTTGGAGACGACGGGGGGACGATACGCAGCACGCCGAAGGTGACGAGCCGGACGGGACACGGTTCACCGAAACACCACGCCACCAAACAGTGACTCGCCCGGAGTAGCCACGAATGGTTCTTGCCCGGGGCCGGCGCCCAATCAGTAATATCTCCTGGCGACGCAACCTCTATGCACTCTGGATCGCGCAGCTGCTGACCATCATCGGCTTCAGCATGCGCACGCCGTTCCTTCCATATTTCCTCAAAGATCTTGGAGCGACGTCGTTCGAGAGCCAGGCGTTGTGGGCCGGGATCATCAACGCCGGTGGTGCGATCGTCATGGCCATTGCCCAGCCGATTTGGGGCATTCTGGCGGACCGGCGCGGTCGCAAGGTGATGGTTATCCGCGCGATGGTTGTGGCTTCGTTCACGATCGGCTTGATGAGCCTGGTGCAAAGCCCCTGGCATTTGCTGATACTGCGCTTTATCGAGGGTGGGTTTACCGGCACGGTTGCGGCATCGACGACACTGGTGGCTAGCACGACGCCGCGAAACCACCGCGGATATGCATTGGGGATGATGCAGACGGCGATCTTCTCTGGCGCATCGATCGGACCGCTCTTCGGAGGTCTGCTTGCCGACCAGATCGGCTACCGGCCGACGTTTGCGCTAGCAGGGTCGTTGCTCTTCATTGCGGTGATTATCGTCATTACACAGGTCGAAGAGGATTTCGAGCCACCGACAGTCTCGGAACAGGCGGAGGTCGGAGGCATCACCAACCGCGCCATTCTGATGGGCAGCGCGATGATCGCGATGCTGGCAGTGCTCTTTGCCGTGCGGACGGGTAGCAGCGCCGTGCAGCCGATCATGCCGCTCTTCATCCAGCAGCTGGCCGGGGTTGGCAGCAACGTCGCGACGCTCTCGGGCCTGGCGATCGGGGTGGCTGGCGTTACCAGCGCGATTTCGGCGGTGATTCTTGGGCGGATGGCCGACCGCATCGGCCACACTCGCATCCTGTTGCTGGCTGCGATCGGCGTGACGATCTTCTATCTCCCGATGACCTTTGCCCAGGCTCCCTGGCATATCATCCTCTTCAACGCGATCCTTGGGGTGGCGGCAGGGGGAGTGACACCGAGCGCCAATGCGGTGATCACCAACCTGACACCGGCCAACCGGCGCGGCGCGATCTTTGGATTCACCTCATCGATCACCTCAATGGGCGGCTTCGTAGGCCCGATTGGGGGAGCAGCGCTGGCTGCAACGATCGGATTGCGCTCGGTCTTTGTGGCTATCAGTATTCTGGTAGCGGTTGCGGTGGTATTGCTGATCTATATCAGGAGCCGTGGGGTCGACTTCGACGCCGAGGGCGAGGAATGACCTTCGCCCGAGATTGACGGGCTGCGGATAATCCCTGGCGCCCGCTAGGGAGAAGATCGCCAGGGATTCACCGATATTTCCATTACATGGTCACATGGTGGCTGATGACCGGCTGCTGTTGGCTGCAATGCTGGCAGCGTTAGTCGGCGTGAGCTTGAGCCCATTCGGGAACCAAGTCACACCGAATTCGCGCCTTCCTGGGATAGCAAGCCTGCACCCTATCAATCAGCCAGACATGGTCCGCACTGCTGTGATGCGCTGAATCTCACTAGAGGAACAGGATGAGCAGAAGAATGATGATGATAACAACTAGTAGACCGCCTCCGATATACATGGAGGAACTCCTTCACGTGTGACGCGGGCTGCTTAGCGATTCTTCAGCCAGAGGCTGGATACGGCCACTGTCGCAGCGAGCGTCTCGAACGTCCTATGTATGCAGTCTATAGAAAGGGCAAGCGATGTAAATGCGTCACGGTACAGCTTGGCGATCTATATTGGGGCATAGATCCAGTAATTTACATAACGGTTCACCATGCCCGATTCCTAGGCACGCGGCTACCCATCGGGAGCCACACCCGGCCTGGCTCGCTTGCATGAGCGCCCAACGCGTATCGACTGGTTGCCTCGACAAGAGACGCCGCCAGTGACACGCAAGCACCTGGCCTTCAACCAGCTTGCTCTCATGCGCTGTCGCGTACCGGGGGATATGTAGCCTCATAACCAGAGACTGTGAGGGACTGTTGACGGGGCGGCGGAGAACGTGGGCCAAGCATCCTGATTGATGGACGAGATGCCTAGGCGCCGCTACCGGCGACTCTCCAGCCATCGCGGGGAATGACTTTGATGGGATGGTGCCTGCCAAGGATGTGGGCCAGCGACTGGCTGATCAGATCGGAGCTAGAGCTGAGAGCTCGCTCAGCCAGCCGACCAGTAGCACCGAGCAAGATCTGACCCTTGGGGTCAACGCCCAGTGGGACGACGTTTCGAATGCGATCGAGCGTAGTGTGATGGATCTCACCCTGGAGATCTTCGATCGTCAGATTCCACAGCTGCTGCGCCGAGGTGAGATCTTCCTGACGCAGCTCCACGACGGATTGCTGAGCTGTCGATGCAGCGAGTGTGCGCTCATCGGTGGCGCTGTTCTCCGCATCTGGCTGCGGGCTGGTAATCACGATACGCATTGGACGGCGATAGACCTCGGCCGCGGCGCGCTCGATGATCGCCAGGTAGTCGGCTGTGATCTTTTGCTCGACGGCGGAATCGGGAGCCTGCAGCGTTAAGGAGCTGGATGTGGTCGCAGCCAGCTGGACGGCTCCGAACCAGCGCCGGAACGCCTGGTCATCAAGCGCACGCTTGATATATGCCAATATCTCACGCTCTCGCTTGGTGATATTGGCAGCGGAATCTGGGGCAGCGCCTAACGATCGATTACCGGACCGCTCTCGCTGGCTGGCGGGTCCGTCTTCCTCGGCTGCCCAGCGTCCGATGATCTCTCCGATGCGCTTGGGGGCGACGAAGGAGGACCCGGAGGCGACAGCTTCACGAATGGCTGCCGCGACCCACCCAGCGCCATCGGATCCGTTCGGCTGGGCTGCAGCATCGGCATCGCGCTCCAGTTCGGACAGCAATATGCGCTCCAGCCTGGTTGCTGGTCGATCGTTCGCCGCCTCGAAGAGGGAAACGACCAGTGGACTTGGATCTCCCACTGGGCCGCTTGCCTGCCCGGCCGCCGGACTAGCATCACCCCGCCTGGCCTCTCGGCGGCTTGCTGGATCAGCTGCCGGTCGGGGAGCGGGATCTTCGAGGTCGTCTGCCGTGGGCGGATCAGATGAATGCCCATCTTGCGCTGGGCCAATGTTCGCCACGACCAGTGTCTCTGATTCGCGATTGACGCCTGCGTCGGTATTTCGCGGGCGCCTTGTCGTCGTAGTCGTAGTAGTTGTGTGATCTTGGTAATACATCGTGTTGCTCGATGCAACAGAGCTTGCTCGACCGTTGTTGGCCGATTCATCACTGCTTGTCCTTTCATCGCGTGAACCTCGGTTGCTCGCGGCAACATCCGCGTCAATACCGGTGTTGGCTGCTTCAACATCGGTGGTTGAACCTCTGTTGGTGGGTGCATCAATGGTTTGTGCCGGGTGGCTGCCTGGCCCGCTTTGTTCGACGTTAGTTGCCACTGTAGCATTCCATTGACCACTGGTTAGTAATATATGGTTCGCCTTCTGATCGTCAGCTGATCCCTCGGCGGGACTGGCTTGTGGTGCAGTCGCGGCTGCCCTGGAATCCTGGGACTCGTTACGTTTGCGAGAGCGGTGTCCTGCCTTGGTGCGTTCGCTGGCCTTGCGCTCCTGCTTGCGGGCGCGCTCAGCCAGGCGCTGCCATCTGGGATCGCTGGCGATCTCGCGCAGGATCGTGTGCCAGACATTATCGCGATCGATCGGCTCGAAGCGCGTCCAGAAAATCTTCCGGATATAGCGGTACACGGCGGGATCGCGCGTGGCCAGCTCAACGACGCGTAGGACGTCGGCTGTGGTCAGCGTCATGCCGTCGCCGCGGTCCTTCACGCGGTAGAAGTTGTGGGGCACTTTCCAGCGCCGGCCCTGGGCATCCGGCTTGGTGACCATCTCCTTACGGATCTCGATCAGATCGAGCGCGACCAGGATCTTATTGATCGTGATCAGCTCGGCACGGTCCTCGCCGTAGAAGTTCGCTTCGGATTGCTGGCCGGGGAAGGCATAACCGCGGTAGGGCGAGTGCTCCCGTCTGTCGGTCCAGACGGTGTAGGAGTTGAGCAGTCCGACTCCCTTGAGGCCGATCAACGGGGCGTATTGGGTGATGATCCCGTTCCAGTGCCAGTACCAACCACGTTGCCGGCTATCAGTCCCGGTTCGATCAGCCTGATCGGAGGGTTTGGTCGGTTCCTTCTCTTGGAGATGGCCGTTCGAAGGCGCGTCGCGAGCAGCACTGGATGTGGCATCGCTCGCTTCGCTCTGCATGACGAGATGCGCAGTCGGAGTCGAGTCTGCGGCGCCAGATGCGTGCTTTCGTGTCTTGTCTGGATCGTCGCTCATGGCCGGGTTGCCTTACGCTGCTGCATCGTTGCCCTAGCATAGCAGCACGTATCGTCAAGCTCAAGTATCATCTCGCGTGATGAATCATTGGATTGTTGCGCCAATATCGATTGTCAAGTAAGCTTGGGGAGTCGTGCCGAGACCTTCAAATCCCTAACCGTGAGAGGTTTTCCTAATGAGCATCGTCAATCTGCCGTATCGCACCGACTGGGACCCGATGCTTGAAGTATTAGATTACTTGAAGGGAGGTGCCGTCGAACGGGCCCGGCTCGATGCCCGCTTCGGTGGGGGCGAGCCGATGCGTGAGACGCTGAACGCGCTTGAACAGCTCGATCTCATCACGCGCGAAGATGAAGAGGCTGTCCGCTTGACGAATACCGGCGAGGTACTAGCCTATGCGCCGGACCAGACGGCTCGCCTCCAGACGCTTGGCGAGTTGTTGCTTGATTATCACCCCTACGCCGTGCCGCTGATGCGAGCAGTCGGACAGGGCAAGCGAGAGATCGAGGCGCCGTGGGTCGAGCACGTCTGGCAGATAGATATGCGCCTGGGTCAGCCCCGCAACCGGGTGGCCGAGGCGCGCACCTGCTTCTTCCGTCTCGCTGAAGCGGCTGGGTTGGGACGCTACCGGCGGGGAGTGCGTGGCCAGCCGAGCCGGCTTGAGTTGAGCGACCGGGCCAGTGAATTGGTCGCGGCGCAGGCTAGCGTAGCCGGAGCGTCCAACACTCCCGAGGATGCGGAGGAGACCATGAGGGATCACGAGATGGCTGGACAGCGGGCCGGAGATGATGAGGTTGCGCGCTCGTCGCCGCTGCAGATTCCGGCGGGCTCAGGCTACCAGCTGTCAGTCACCGTAGACCTCACCGATTGGGACATCGAGAAGATTCGCGCCTTCTTCGATCTCTTGCGAGAGTCGGGGCTCGACGGGTAGAGCGGCGCGCTGAGTACGGTCGCAAGGTGACAGCATCACGCGACAGCCTCAACTTCATGCAGGCGACATATCCCCTTGGGTGGCCCCAATAGCAGTCGACGCGACCTTGAGCCTGCTCTTGCACCGACCAAAGTAGAGTGAGGCAGGCGACATATCCCCTGGACGGCGGATCGTGCGTTTTGGTTGGGCTCGTTCGAGTGCATGCGGTTGTTCAGAGGGGGGCGGGTCAGCAGCAGGCGACATATCCCCGTCTCGTGGTATTTACCATTTGGCCGGTGAGGTGAGGACGTTGGTGCGGATCTCGACGTAGTTGGCGTAGCGGTCGGGGTTGATCGCACCGTCGTCGACGGCCTCGCGGATGGCGCAGCCAGGTTCGTGGACGTGGCTGCAGTCGCCGAACTGGCACGCATCGAGGTAGGGCAGGAATTCGGGGAAGAGCTCATCCAGAAATTCAGGCTCGATGCCCCAGAGGCCCAGCTGGCGCATGCCAGCGGTGTCGGCGATGTAGGTGTCCGGCCCGATCTGGTGCAGTTGGGTCCAGGTTGTCGTGTGGCGCCCCTTGCCCGTGGATGCGCTGATTTCTCCGGTCGGGACCTCGATCTCCGGCGCCAAGACATTGAGCAGACTCGATTTTCCGACGCCACTCGGGCCGGCCAATGCGGTGATCTTGCCCTCGAGTTGCTCTCGCAGTGCATCGATCCCAGCGCCGGTCTCGGCACTCGTGACGAAGAGGGGATAGCCCGTGCCCGCGAAGCGGGAAGTGAGATGTTCGACCTCATCCTCAGTCACCAGATCGACCTTGTTGAGGCAGATCATGGCGGGAAGATCGCGCGCCTCAGCAATCAGCAGCAGGCGGTCGATCATTCTCGGCGAGGGGCGAGGTTCCTGGAGCGCAAAGACGGCCAGCAGTTGATCGGGATTGGCCAGGATCACCTGCTCGACGTCGTCGGTGCCGCGGGCAAGCCGTGAGAGAACTCTGGTGCGTGGCTCCACGTGCTCGATCGCACCCTCTGGCGGATCGGTCTCCAGGCTTTGCACCGTGATTGTCACGCGGTCTCCAACGGCAGCTGGATCGGTCTTCACCTTCTCCCGCTTCAATAGTCCACGCAGGGTGCAGCGCACCAGTCCACGCTCCGTCTGCACGTCGAAGTGCAGGCCGTGCGCGCGAACGATAACGCCTGTCAGTTCCATTCCGCTCTCAAGATCTCGGCTCATCGGGGTCCTTTCTTCAACCACGTCCACTTGCTGGCGCGTATGCGCGGATGCCATTCCAGACGGTTTGCGATGCTGTATCGTACTATCTCGGCGCTTCGGTGTCGGCCGTGGATTTCGTGCGCAGGAGCGTGGCTGGGTTTGCTCAGCTGCTCCGGCGAACAAGTGCGGCGATCGAACCTTAGCGGTTGTCGCGCGCTGTTATAGTTGACCCTATGGAACATTCGTTCGCCATCGACCAGCACCAGCTCGACCAAGCTCTGCAAGATTCGTTTGGTTTGCAGGGGTTTCGGCCTGGTCAGCGAGAGGTAATCGAGGCCGTCCTACGCGGTCGCGATGCGCTAGCGGTGATGCCGACTGGCGCGGGCAAGAGTCTGTGTTTCCAGCTGCCTGCCGTGGTTCACCCGGGTTTGACGCTGGTGATCTCGCCGCTGATTGCGCTGATGAAGGATCAGGTCGATGGTCTGCAGCGCCGCGGCATCGCAGCTGCCTATCTCGCCAGCACGCAGTCCGCTGCGGAGCGCAACCGTGTCTACCGCGAGCTGCATGCCGGGAAGCTCGACCTGCTCTATGTCTCGCCCGAGCGGCTGAATGAAGCCTCCTTCGTCGGGCGACTTTCGCAGCTGAATGTCTGGCTCGTTGCCGTTGACGAGGCGCATTGCATCTCAGCCTGGGGCATCGATTTCCGGCCCGATTACCTGCGCATTCCCGATGCTATCGCGCGCCTACCGCGTCGGCCGGTCATCGCTGCGTTCACCGCCACGGCGACCCCCAGTGTCCGCGATGACCTGGTGCAGCAGCTCGGTCAACACGACCCACACCGTGTCCAGGCGAGTTTCGACCGGCCGAATCTGCGCTTCCTTGTCGAATACGCTCACAACAAGCGCCGGCGCAACAAGATGCTGGTGGAAGAGGTGCACAAGCGACCAGGCAGCGGCATCGTCTACGCTGGCACGCGCAAGGCGAGCGAAGAGCAGGCGGAGATCTTGCATCGGGCTGGCAGGTCTGCCACCGCCTATCATGCTGGGCTCAGTGGTCAGGAGCGTCACATTGCGCAGGAGGCATTCCTGGCGGGCGAGGTCGACGTCATCGTTGCGACGAATGCCTTCGGGATGGGTATCGACAAGCCGGATGTCCGGTTCGTCATCCACACTACGTTGCCTGCCTCGCCCGACGCGTACTATCA
Organism: uncultured Thermomicrobiales bacterium; assembly: GCA_964399615.1. Lineage (GTDB taxonomy): Bacteria > Chloroflexota > Chloroflexia > Thermomicrobiales > CFX8 > CAYNTE01. Next base: position 7,151 of record CAYNTE010000028.1, on the reverse strand, counting down.
GGAGATCGGTCGCGCAGGCCGCGATGGCAAGCCATCCGATGTCTTGCTGCTCTATCTCCCGGAAGACCGCAGCTTTCAAGAATGGTTGATCGATCAGGACCTCCCCAAGCCTGCGGACCTGCAGCGACTGCACGAGGCCGTCCGGCGCAGCTATGGTCAGCTGGATCTGCAGGATATCGCCGATCGATTTGGAGATGAGACGAAGGTGCGGGTCGGGCTGCAGGCGCTGGCCGAGGCTGGTCTGGTGACGCTTGGCACGCGCCAGGCGAGCGAGCAGATGATCGATGTCACCGTCGATCAGATCGGACTCTCACACATCCGTCAACTTGAGCAGGCGCTGGCCAAGCAACGCAATCGCCGTCTCAATCTGCTCGACGAGATGGTGAGCTATGTCGAGAGTGATCAGTGCCGGCGAGCAACACTACTGAGCTATTTCAATGACCCCAACGCTGCCCCGAGTGGCAAGCCGACCTGCTGCGATATTTGTGGTTCTGGCTCGGCCCCGTCGCCAGGCTGGGAGCTACGGCGCGCTCAAGCCCGCAAGCTGGCCAAGCCGAAGCGCATCTCCAAGCGACGAGCCGTGATTTTGGAGGCGCTGAAAGAGACCGGGAATCTCCGCGCTGCGGCCGATCGGCTTGATCTGCCATGGAAGAAGGTGAGTGACGAGGGTCGCAAGTTCATTACCGATGGGCATCTCCAGATCGAGGATGTTGTGCCTGCTGATGCGCTTGAGCAGCTCGATCAGGCCCGGCAGCGGATGGATGAAGCCAGAATCGATTATCTCCGAGCGCGTCCTGGCTACCTCCAGACCGCCATGCGCTTCTGCCCGCCCGGCACCCAATGGGATCACCTGATCTTCTACATGGCGCATTTGCGTCGTGAAGACAAGCTGTCGCAGCTGGACCCCAAAGAGCGCGCCAAGATCGAAAGTGCAGCGACTGAGAGCGCAACGACGTCGAAGCACCCGCGTGAGCTGGGTGACACCGTTGACGCATCACTGGAGCTCTTCAACACCGGCAAGTCGATCGAAGAGGTCGCTGAAGAGCGGGGCCTGAAACCGGTCACAATAGAAGGCCACCTGACCACTGCGGTGGAGCGGGGCCTCTTGCCTGCCTCGACCTTCGTCGATGCCGATACCGCCGAGATCATCCGGCGCGCTATCGACCAGACTCCAGTCTCCGAAACTCCGTTGAGGGACATTCGCGCCAAAGCCATCGAACTCGCGGGACGCGAGATCTCGTATCTGGAGATCAACGTCGTGCGGGCCGAGCAATCGAAGGCGAATGGACCCAAGCAGCCTAGTCAGAATGGTCCTCCGGCCAGTCCACGAGGTCAATCCGATCCCAAGATCGGCAAACTCTATGCCCGCAAGCAGAAGGCCGAGCAGATGCGCGATCAGCGCCAGCGGGAGGGCCGTCCCTGGCCAGCGAGCTGGGAAGCTGAGTACCAGCGGATCATCGCCGAGATCGCCGAACGCAAAGCCGCCGCCAAGCGACATATCCCCGAAGTTTGATATCTACAACTGGAGACTCCCATCCGTACAACGTCGAGTAACATAAAGTCACCATCGTGTACGGCTGGAAGGCGAGTTGAAAGGCGTATCCATCGTGACTATCGGCCGATTGGAGCGTGTGCCGCTTCGTGAAGTTTGGAAGCATGAAGCGCTCGATTTCACTCGATGGCTTCAAGACAACGCCGATGTTGTGAACGATGCTATTGGAATGGAGCTGGCTAACGTTGAGCGAGAACAACCTGCCGGAGCCTTTAGTGTCGATCTATTAGGCGAAGATCCCGCTGGAAACCCCGTCATTATTGAAAATCAATTGGAGAAGAGTGATCACGACCATCTCGGCAAATTGATCACGTACTTAACCGCCTATGAAGCGAAGGTCGCGATCTGGATCGTAGCCGATGCTCGAATGGAGCATATATCGGCAATCAACTGGCTGAATGAATCTACGTCGGCGTCATTCTATTTGTTCAAAGTCGAGGCGGTGCGCATCGGTGACTCGAAGCCTGCTCCTTTGCTCACACTCCTCGTAGGGCCAACTGTCGAGGGGCGTGAAGCTGGTGAAACAAAAAAGGAATTTGCTGAGCGTCGAGACATCCGCTGGCGATTTTGGCACGCACTGATCGAGAGAGCGCGTGAAAAGACCCAGTTACATGCAAACATTTCGCCGAATTCCACTAACTGGATCAGTGCTGGGTCCGGCCGTAGTGGAGTGGCTTTCAACTATGTTGTGCTCAGGCATTCAGGGCGGGTTGAGTACAGCATCGATTCCGGTGACCGTGACACGAATCTCTCTATTTTCGATGAGTTGTATCTCCAAAAGGACGAGATTGAGTCGGCATTTGGGCAACATCTTGATTGGGACCGACCACCGGAAGGGAGAAAGATGGCAAGAATTCAACTCAAATTTTCCAGCGGTGGGTACATGGACGAGGAACGTTGGGCAGATGTGCAAGATCAACTGATCAACGCGATGATTCGCCTCGAAAGGGCGTTACGGCCCTATATCGACCAGCTTCCCAGGTAATTCTCATACGCGATTCTCGATTCACTATGCAGGCGAGCGTGCCGTTTTGCACATCGTTGCCTGATTATTGGCTTTGCTGAGCGGTCGATTGCGAGCGCTTACAATTTCTTGGTGAGGTAGTAGCGGGTGTGGCCGGGTGGGAGGTTGTTGAGCTGGCCGTAGATGCGGTAGCCGTGGCGTTGGTAGAAGTCGGGCGCCTGGAAGCTGAGGGTGTCGACGAAGGCGTGCTTGCAGCCGCGCCGCCGGGCTTCGTCTTCGGCGGTGGTCAGCAGCTGGTGGCCGTAGCCGTGCGAGCGCACATCGTCTCGTAGCCAAAACAGGTCGATGCAGAGCCAATCCCAGAACGTCATGCCGGTCAGGCCGCCTGCGATCTCGCCGGTCTCGGCATCGCGCACGAAGACGGCCAGCTCTTGATGATTGTCCTCCTCGGCGTGGAGCAGGTTGAATGCCTCGAGTCCGCGTGCGATGACATCTTTGTCGCTCTCGGCCGGCTTATCCTCGATCGTCAACTCGTACGTTGGTCCCACCGTTCTCCGCTCCCGGTGCGTATCTCCTGCCAGGCTCGCAACTACAGCTTGACCGCCAGGATGTCCGAGATCTGGGCGAGGTGGATGGTGTCGTGGGCGGCCATGTGGAGGGTCAGTTGCTGGATGGTGACTCTGCCGCCCTCGGTGTGGAGTCCGGCGCGCTGCCAGCTTGCCTCGTCAAGACCCTCCAGCAGTTCGAGCTGTTCGGTGCGCAGGTCGTTGAAGCGTTGGTGCACGCTCGCCAGATCCATTGAGTAGTAGTCCCGCTCTCGAGCTAGCTCATCCTGATCGTAAGCCTCGATCATCGGCTCGTCCTCGGCCAGCACCAGCCGGACGCGCTCCAGATTGCGCTCTTCGGTGTCGCCAATGTGGGCGACGACCTCGACGATCGACCACTCCCCTTCGGCGGGGCGCCAGTGGGCCAGCTCTTCGTTGACATTCTTGAGGAGCACGTGCAGAGTGCGCGGGGTCGAGCGGTAGACATCAAGCAACTCAGCCGGTTCGTTGTACATGGGCTGTCCCCAATCTGATACTGGTCAGTAGACGGTGCCGTCTTCGATGAATGTTCGGGTGTGGAAGCTTTGGACGGTCTGCATGATTCTACTGGCCAGGCCGGGCTCGATCACTATCTGAAATGTTCCAACTCGTCCAGCGCGTGTTCAATCCCTTCCCTCGCTGGCCCGCAGAGGTGGATCGGCGTGCCGAAGATCTCGTTCTCGACCTCAAGCTCATTGGTCACGGTGCCCACCTGCTGGCAACCCTCAAAGAGCGGATCGAGCCGGGCATCGCTTCCATATCCGGTCACGATCACGGCTGCCGGTTCCGCATCGACCGATCTCCAGTAGGCATAGCTGTTGTGGGCACTGACGATCTCTGGAAGTCTTGCATCGTCATCCAGCAGCTCCAGCACTGCCGCCTCTCCATAGCTGCCAGTCAGCACCACGGCATTTGCTTGCCGGTCGGGCGGCAGTGTCAGGTAGACCGCCTCGACGGAATCGACAAATTCAGGCCAGCCGATCATCTCGGCCATCTCGCCGTTGATGTCGAAGGCACCGATCTCCTTGGCTGTCGATGCGGGGAGTACTGGCGTCATCAGCGGCACGAGTCCAATCAGCGTGATCGCCACAAGCGTCGCGGCGATGGCGACTGGTTGCCAGCTCCATCTGCGTCGGGCGACAAAGCCCTCAAACCAGACCGACCCGGCTGCATAGAGCAGCGGCAGTAACGGTGCGGTGTAATAGAACTTCGCTTGCAGCAGCGTGTGGACGATGAAGATCGTCACCACGGCGATGCCGAGCAGGCGAAACCGTCCGCCGTTGTGCCGGAAGAGCAGCACGCCGCCCGCGATGACCAGCGGCAGCACCAGCGGCCCCGCATCGAGCACCTGCATGCCCAAATTCGCAAGCAGCGGCATGTCGTCCCTCGCCTGGGCACTGTTGTTCCGGATGAACTCCAGTGTTGGGAGTCCGTGCATCATCTGCCAGATGAGATTCGGCAGCACCACGACGAACGTGATCGCTGCCCCGAGATAGGGCCAGCGTGTTTGCAGCCAGCGTCGCTGGGAGGTCAGCAGCAATCCGGTTACCAGGCCGATGATCAGGAGCCCGATCGTGTACTTGATCATCAGGCCGATGCCGAGTGCCAGCCCAATGGCGAGCCAGATGCGCTCATCTCCCGTGCGCAGCAGCCTGAGCACCAGCAACAGCACGACCGCCCAGGCCATCTGATCGAAGGTCACCGTTTGAAACATGCCATTGGTCACCAGAAAGACCGGCGAGATTGCGGTCAATAGCGCTGCAACCCAACGCGCCGTCCGACCTCCGTCGAGCTCGACAACCATCGCGACGGCGAGCAGGACGATCACGCCGCTGGCGATGGCCGGTGCCGCCCGCAGCGCCAGCAATGACGCGCCGAATATTGAATAGATCAGCCCACCCAGCAACGGCACCAATGGCGGATGATCAACATAGCCAAAGCTCGGGTGCAACCCACCCGCGACGTAATAGAGCTCATCGCGATGGAACCCATAGCGCCAGCCCGTCGCCAGGTGCAGCCCCACCTTCGCCGCCGCAATCCCCAGCACCAGCCATCCAAATGGCCAGCCTGGCGCTATCCCCCGCTCCCGCATCAACCCGGTTCCTCACGCTACGGCCGCCTCGAATCGAGGCTGAAAGCGACCAGCAAGTCGAATACTGAATAGGTCAATTATTCATGACGGGGTTCTGCGCGGTGTGTCAACCGCTTGGTGAAGTAGAGAGCGGGTCCGTCGTCGATGGGGATACCTTCAAGAATCAGATCGTTGACCCAGTTAATGCTTGGGGCGAATAATCCGTCCGTCATCAGCTTCGACCGCAAGGTTGAGGAGTTGAGACGCTTCAACGAGGCCAGGATTATTGGATTCCATTTGGACTAGCTCTCCTGATGAGTAGCGCATCCGATGATCGAAGATTGCCCAACATTCCCAGTCCAGATTGAGACGAGACACGTAGCGTAGGCCAGCGAAACTTGGCTGCCCATCTTCGCCGATATGCTCGAAGAAGTGGCTTGCGATCTCTTGCGTCAATACTCGGTATGGCCCAACGAGGGCACTGTAATCGATATCGGCGAGCCCCTGTGTGGCGCCAAGCACAGCGAACGTGTCGCGAACATATTGAAGCGTTGTTGCGTCGGCGAGGTCGACAAATCGCATCTCTGGATCGAGCTGGACCGACATCATCAGACGATTCTGCCGCCAAGATTTGGGGACAATTCCTCGGTGATCTGCGTCAGTGATTCTGTTCACAATTGCATCAAGTGGCTCCTCGTCGTCAATCTCGGCTAATCCACCGAGAGCACTGGCCAACGGTGCTCGAAAGCTTGCAATCGATTCGCCGAATGCGGCGGTCGGGATTGTCGAGCAGTAGATAGTACGGAACCGCCGGGCTTCAGAGATGCCCCGCCGACCGGCGGGATCATCAAATCGGCCCCCGAACGTCAGATCTCTGCTTCCTCGCGCGATCTGCCAAGGTGGCGGCAAGAAAGGGTTAGGACCATAGCCAATGCGATGAATTGCCGTCTCGGGAGATGGGACGATTACTAGATTAGTAGCTGCCACTGACAAAGGCCCGCGCGGCATTTAGCGAATCTTGGAGTTGGCCTTCGTGGATAGCCTCGGCAGGAGGGACGTCATCGAGGATTGGATTCAGTCCCAGGAACCAGGCCAAGGTTGTCTCTTTCGACTCCCCCATTTGTTCAAATAGCTGGACGATTTCATAAGCAGTGCGCAACCGCACGTTACTCTCGTGACGAATCTTCGAGACATCACCGGTAGCCCAGCGTGTCACAGTCTTCCCACTCTTGACCCCTGCGATATAGGCCGTGAGCCTACGGGTGAGGACATTCTGAACCTTGCGGGCAATCTCATCGAGTGGATTGACCACAGATGCTCGGTAGGCTTGCTCGTGATCGATAGAATGTGCGCTGGACCGCGATTGAGGAATGGCCATGCTGGAATGCTCTCTTTCGACCGTGTGCGACTCTAATATGACCCTCTAATGTCCGTCAATTATACAACTCAATCTAGGTGCGCGCAGATCCTCGGCAGTGGACTGCCCAGCCTCAACGACGTGAACTCTTAAGGGTGAGAAAGCTGTTTCGTGAAGTAGAGGGCGAGGCCGTCGTCGATGGGGACGGTTTGGCCGTGAGTGACGGGGCGACCGTGGGAGACCAGTCCGCGGCCATCAGGGATGTAGCCGCGATTGACGTAGAGCCGCTGGGCTGCGCCGTAGTCGGGGTCCATCCCGACACCGATGCCAACGATCGGGTAGCGTTCGGCGACACGCTGCTCTGCCGCGTCCATCAGCCTCGTGCCGATGCCCTGGCGGCGAAACTCGGGCAGGACGTTGAAGTCGACGATTTCTGGAATGCCCTCACCCCGGAACGGCGGGTAGCCGGAACGGCGGGTAGGTCGAGCGCCAGACAATCGTCAGATAGCCCGCGAATTTGCCGCCCTCAAGCACCACCAGCACATCCCGCTCACCACGCTCCTGCTCCGCCAGATAGCGCTCATACTGCGCCGCAGGCTTATCCCACCCCAACCGCGCAAACG
>CAYNTE010000027.1:0-25352 GCA_964399615.1 uncultured Thermomicrobiales bacterium | reverse complement strand
ATGGGAATTTGCACCAACATATCGCACGACTCACGGACCAGCCGCCGCATTCCCTTACCTTCCGAGCCAATGACAACGACGACCGGTGCCGGAACGTCTGCATCGAACAGGTTGGTCGCCGTGCCGTCGCCTTGCAGGCCAACTGCCCAATAGCCTGCACGCTTCGCTTGCTGAATCCAGCGCGCAATGTTCGTTTCAATTGCGACGTGCAAGTGCTCGACCGCTCCGGCCGATGCGTTCACAACTGCTGGAGTTATCGAGGCGGCGTGGTGACTCGGGATGACCACGAGATCAACCCCGACAGCCTCGGCAGTCCGCAGCAATGACCCAACGTTTCGTGGGTCTTCGATCTGGTCCAGGCAGAGGACGATCGACGCTGCCGACGGTGCACTGTCCAGGTGTCCCGATTCAACGTAGGGATAGCCGCTCGCGCGCAGGATGACACCTTGGTGGTTTACATCACACAGCGCGTCGATCTCCCGGCGCTCACGCTTACGCGTCGGAATTTGGAACCTGGCAGCGATAGCCTCGATTTCGTCGATACGAGGATCGCCGCCAAGTCCTTCGGCAAGATCTAGCTCTGCAAACTGCCTGCGACCGGCACGCAGCGACTCAAGTACAGCGTTTCGGCCATAGAGCGTTTCGGCAGCCACCACGTGCTATCGCTTCCAGCGCCAGCTACTACCACTGGCGGTGTCTTCAATGGTGACGCCTAGTTCATCCAGCCGGTCGCGCACCGTATCAGCGAGAGCGAACTGACGTCCGGCGCGGAGATCGTTCCGCAGCTCAACCAGCAGATCGATAAACGGCTCCGCGTCAGATTCATTCGAGCGTCCCAGGTCCCTCTGCAGTGGCAGGCCGAGGACATCACTCAGCTCAATCAGCTTGCCTTGCGCCGCTCGCCGATCTGCCCCTTGTGACTGATTCGCCAATCGCGCGAGATCGAATAGCACCGACACAGCAACCGGAGTGTTGATGTCGTCGTCCATTGCTTGCACGAACGCCGCCTCCGCCGCTGCCAGCTTGCTGTTCATCTCTTCAGATACAGGGTCATCACCCTCTGGCATGTCGCGGAGCGCGTTCAGGAGCCGTTCGTAGCCGCGTCGCGCGGCTTCCAGTCCCTCGCTATGAAACGTCAATGGATGTCGATAGTGGGTCTGTAGCACGAGCAGCCGGAATGGCCCGGCATCGTTGTTGGCGAGAATCTCCTTGAGCCGGACCAGATTCCCAATCGACTTGCTCATCTTGTCGCCCTGGAATTCAAGGAGGGCGTTGTGCATCCAGTAGCGTGCGAACGGCTGGCTCTCTTCGAACGACTCAGATTGCGCGATCTCGTTCTCGTGATGCGGAAAGATGAGGTCCGCTCCTCCGCCGTGAATATCGATACGATCGCCGAGATGCCGCTTCGCCATCACCGAGCATTCGATGTGCCAGCCAGGGCGGCCAGGTCCCCATGGACTCTCCCACGCAGGTTCGCCCGGCTTTGCCGACTTCCAAAGGACGAAGTCCATAGGATTCCGCTTTGACTCGTCTACGGCGATGCGAGCTCCGGCTTGCAAATCTTCCAGCTGTTGCCGGCTGAGCTTGCCGTAGCCATCGAACGAAGTCACGTCGAAGTTGACATCTCCATTTGCTGCGACATAGGCGTTTCCGGATTCGATCAGCCCCTCAATCATCTCAAGCATTGGGCCGATCTCTTCGCTTGCGCGTGGATAAACGGTGGCGGGCAGAACGTTGAGCGCTTCGGACTCGCGCCTCCAGGCTTCGATATATTGCTCAGCGAGTTCGAGTGGTTCCATCGCTAGCTCAGCTGAGCGGTTGATAATCTTGTCGTCAACGTCGGTGAAGTTCTGAGCGTACTTCACGTCGTAACCGCGCCACTTCAGATAGCGGTGCACGACATCGAAGACGATCGCCATCAGCCCGTGTCCGATGTGAGCATCGTCATAGACGGTCGGACCGCAGACGTACATCAGCACGTGCTGCGGCTCGATTGTTTCGAATATCTCTAGCTGGCGGGTCATGGTGTTGTAGACCTTGAGTGTCACGTTGGCATCCTTCGCATCGTTTGTGTTGCTGGCGCACGGCCAGACAGACTATCGGCAACAGAAAAGGGGGCCGGCTTGCCGCCCCCGTGACATTCAGGCTCAACACGGGATAGTGTACTGACGAACCGTGGGGGCCGGGCGAACTTACTCGTCCGCCGCGGCCGCTGTTGGGGTACTGGTTTCACTGGTCGAGCTAGATTCGGATTGACGGTTGTCGTTGACGAACCAGCCCGAGCCTTTGAAGATAATCCCTGCTGAGTGAATGACACGGTGTACGGCGCCACTACACTTCGGACACTCAGTCAGTGGCTCATCATGAAATTGCTGGCGGGCCTCGAAACGGTAGCCGCAGCTGTCGCACTGGTAATCGTACATAGGCATCGAGCGACAAACTCCTTGATTCAACTCGACTCACTAGACCACATCCTATTGTAATCGCCGCGCGTTTTCGCGGCAATTCCAATCTCCTCGAACCTAGAACGGATGCATCTCTTCCCAATTCGACCCTATCTTTGGATCAACGTCCATCGGCACGCGCAGCTCTGTCACGTTTGACATGACGTTTGTCACAAGCTCCCGAAGGTGGGGGACCTCCGATTCCGGGGATTCGAAGATTAATTCATCATGCACCTGCAACAGCATGGTCGATTCAAGGTTTTCGTCTCGCAGACGTCGATCGATCTCCAGCATGGCGAGTTTCATGATGTCTGCTGCGGTGCCCTGAATCGGCATATTGATAGCTGCGCGCTCGGCTGCCATGCGCGCTGGGCCCCGGCTGGCCATGTCTGGCAAATAGCGCCGGCGCCCAAACATCGTCTCGGCATAGCCCTCGCGGGCCGCAAGCGCGATCGTCTCCTTGATGAATTCGTCTACACCCTTGAACCGTTGCTTGTATCGTTCGATGAATGCAGCAGATTCCTCGACGCTCATGCCCGTGTCTCGCGCGAGCCCCCAAGCCTGCATGCCGTACATGATGCCGAAGTTCACGACCTTGGCGACTGATCGCTGATTTGGCGTCACCTCGTCGAGTTCAACGCCAAAAACCTCTGCCGCTGTCGTGGCGTGAATGTCGAGACCCTGCTCGAACGCCTCAACAAGTGCTTCGTCTCCGCTGTAATGCGCCATCAGACGCAGCTCCATCTGGGAGTAGTCTGCGCCAAAGAGCACCGCCACTTCGTTGAACCTGCGTGTTGCTGGGTCGTTGTCTGCCACAAACGCCCGGCGGACCTGCCGTCCGACCGGCGTACGAACCGGGATGTTCTGCAAGTTCGGATCGGTTGACGAGAGTCGACCTGTCGCAGCGATCGTCTGGTTGTAGTTGGTGTGGATGCGGCCAGTATCTGGATTGACCTGTTTGGGTAGCGACTCGACATATGTTGATTGAAGCTTGGACAGCTGCCGATACTCAAGGATGAGGTCAATGACCTCGTGGGCACCGCGCAGCCCCTCTAGCACGCTCTGCGCAACTGAATACCCTGTCTTGGTGCGCTTCCCCGGCGGCAGGCCGATCTCTTCAAAGAGGACACTCGCGAGCTGGCGCGGCGAATTGATATTGAACTCATGTCCGACAGCGCTATAGATCTCAGCCTGAATCTCTGAGATCTGAGCGGTCATCTCTTTGCCGAGTGAGATCAACAGCTCAGCATCCAGCTTGATACCAGCGCGCTCCATTCTCATAAGCACAGGGATCAACGCGACTTCGATGTTTTCCAGCAGTTCAATTTGGGAGCGCTCTTCAAGCTCCTGCCGGAAGATTGGATTGAGTCGCAGCGTTGCCTCGACATCGGCTGCGGCATATTCCGTCACTTCAGCAACGTCGCATTGATCAATCGTGATCTGATTTCGTCCGGTGCCTATCAGATCGGTGATCGGCGTCATCTCCCAACCAAGACGGTTGAATGCCAGATCCTTCAATCCCAGGGAGTTCTCTCCCAGCAGATAGGCGGCGAGCATCGTATCGTCGCGGATGGTGATGCCGTGAAAGCCGTGCCGCTCCAGCACCGTGAGGTCGAATTTGCCATTGTGGGTCACGATCTTGGGATGCGCGGCCAGAGCACCGCCGATGAGATTCTGTGTGAGCGTCATATCAGCATTCTCAGCGTCACAATGCTTGACAGGGATGTAGTAGCTCTGCTCTGGAGAGGTTGCTACGGCAATGCCGCACAGCTCGCACCGCATTGGATCGGTGCCGGTTGTCTCGACATCCACGGAAACGAACTCCGCCGATGCAATCTCACTGGCGAGAGCCGTGAGTTCTGCCTCGCTGACGATGGTCTTCGGCTGGCTCAGCCGGCCTTGCTGAGCAACCGGCTCATCGCTGCCACCGGTAAGATCTTCCGGAAGCCGAGCTAGGAGTGACCTGAATTCCAATTCCTGAAAAATCGCCACCGCAGTGGGGCGATCGTAGTCATGCACGACACAAGTCTCGATATCCAGTTCCACTGGCACATCGCGCACGATGGTGACGAGACGCTTGCTTTGCTCTGCGGCGTCGCGATTGTTTGCTAGCGCATTACGCGCCCGGGTCGGTTCGATCTGATCAATATTGGCGTACATATTCTCAATAGTGTCGAAGTCGATGATGAGCTTGCGGGCGGTCTTGTCGCCGATGCCGGGAACGCCCGGAATGTTGTCGGATTTGTCGCCGACCAGCGCCTTGTAATCGATGACTCGATCAGGACCGAACCCGTAGCGATCGTGGACAGCCTCAACATCGAAGATGCGGTACTCTCCAAATCGCTGTGCACCGGGCAAGACCAGCCGTACATGCTCATCCACAAGCTGCATCATGTCGCTGTCGCCAGTCACAATGAGTGATTCAATGCCTTGCTCGGTGGCTTGTTTGCTGAGCGTGCCGATGACGTCGTCGGCCTCGAAGCCCTCGGCTGTGTAAACCGGAACATTCAGAGCCGTCAGCACATCCCGCATCCGATCGATCTGCGAGCGCAAGTCGTCGGGCATCGGCTGACGGTGGGCTTTGTAGTCTTCGAACTCTTCGTGCCGGAACGTTTGGCCGACGTCAAACGTTACCACTACATAGTCCGGTTGGTGGGCCTGGAGCACGTCGAGCAGCATCATCGTGAATCCGTAGGTCGCGTTTGTCAGCTCTCCAGACGAGGTAGCGAGCGAAAATGGCAAGGCAAAATACGCGCGGAAGGCAAGGCCATGGCCATCGACGAGCACCAATCGCTTCTTTGCGCCAGCTTCAGCGGTGGTCAATCGAGCGTTCCTTTCCTGGTCGAAACACGCCGGTGGGGAGCGCGGGTCGCAGTGTAACTATCCAAGATCCTACCGCGTCGCGAAGACGTAGGTGGGAAGTGCCACGCGTCTTGGCGTGTTGCATGACTGATGGGTTTCGGGCGCTACTTGCTATAATTCACGACCAAGAATCGCGGGCTGGAAAAGCGATGAATTTGGCGGCAACGGCGCGTAACGTCCGCGACGCCCTCTGGGGCGTATCCTACAAAGGAAACCTCAATATCATGCGTGGCAAAGGAGCCACACGTTCTCTACGACTTCTCTCTCACATGAGGACGACATGACACTATGGCGCGCTACCGCGCGCTGAGAAGGGAAAACGATGGAAAAGGTCAACCAGATCGCGTCGATGCTGATCGACAATGTCGACCGCGTCATCATCGGCAAAGATCGTGAAGTTCGCCTTGTTCTGATCGCGCTGCTTTGTCGTGGTCACGCGCTGGTGGAAGATGTCCCAGGCGTAGGCAAGACTGTGCTGGCGAAGGCAATCTCTACCAGCCTCGGATGCAAGTTCCGGCGAATTCAGTTCACGCCTGATCTGCTGCCGAGCGACGTGACTGGCGTGAGCGTCTTCAACCAGCGTGACTCGACCTTCGACTTCCGCCCCGGGCCGATCTTCTCTCAGATTGTCCTGGCCGACGAAATCAACCGCGCAACGCCCAAAACTCAGTCGGCACTGCTTGAGGCGATGGAGGAGGCACAGGTTACTGTCGATGGCGAGACGCACTTTCTGCCGGATCCATTCATCGTGCTCGCCACGGAAAACCCTATTGAATATGAAGGCACGTTCCCGCTGCCCGAGGCCCAACTGGACCGCTTTTTGGTCCGCCTTTCGCTGGGCTATCCAGGCCGGACCAATGAGATTGACATCCTTGATTCCCAGGAGACGGCTCATCCGCTCAATTCCCTGCAGCAGGTCATCAGCGTCGAAGATCTGATCGCTGCGCAGGAAGAGATCAAGACTGTCTATGTCGATGACCGGTTGAAGGAGTACATCGTCGATCTGGTTGATGCGACGCGCCATCACGATCATGTCTACCTCGGCGCGAGTCCTCGTGGCTCGCTAGCTCTGCGTGATACCGCGCGGGCCTGGGCTGCCATTCAAGGGCGAGACTACGTGATTCCGGATGACATCAAGGACCTCGCCGAGCCCGCGCTGGCACATCGCGTGATTGTCAATCCTGCCGCTCGAATGCGAAACATCACCGCCCGCTCGATCATCCAGGACATCTTGTCGACGGTTCCTGCTCCGGGCGCAGGACGCACTGCGGCAGTTTCTGGCGCTAGTGAAAGCAAGGGCTGGCGAACCCGCCGAGATCGATCATGAACGCGCTCAAGCTCGGCATCATCTGCGTCACCATTCTGATCCTTGCCCAGCTCAACACCTGGGATGTGCTCGACAACATATTCTTCACCCTGATCGCGCTCCTGGTCATCTCCTGGATCTGGAGCTGGTTTAGTCTTCGTGATGTCGAGGTCGAGCGGCAGACGATGGCCGACCGAGCTCAGGTTGGTCAGCCGTTTGAAGAGCGTATCCGCGTTCGCAATCACAGCCGGCTCTCCAAGCTGTGGGTCGAAGTCATTGACCAGAGTAACCTGCCCGGTCACCGCCTTTCGCGTGTCGTCCATCTCTCGCCGAACGATTCCAATCGTTGGCGAGTAGAGACGCTCTGCTCGCGGCGCGGCAAGTTCCGGATCGGACCCTTGCTACTTCGAAGTGGCGATCCATTTGGATTGTTTCCCCGGTTTGAACTGGAACCGCATACCGAGGATCTGCTGGTCTATCCCGCAACGGTTGATCTGAGTTCGTTCGCGTTGCCGGTTGGCGAACTGCCTGGTGGCGCGACGGTCCAGCGGCGCACGCCATTCGTCACGCCAAATGCATCAAGCGTTCGAGATTACTTTCCGGGCGATGCGTTCAATCGGATCGCCTGGCGTGCAACTGCCCGTACCGGAAAGCTCATGGTAAAAGAGTTTGAGCTTGATCCGACTGCTGACCTTTGGATCGCGGTCGATCTTCAGGGACTTGCTCAGGTCGGCGCCGGCGGACGGTCTCATGTCCCAACCTTTAGCGGCGATGATGTGCCGCTCTCCTTCTGGCTCGACTCGACCGAGGAGTACGCGGTCACGATCGCGGCCTCACTCTCACGGCACTTCATCAATCAGAACCGCAATGTCGGGCTGGTCATGAATGGAAGTCAGACAGCAGTCATCCCTGCCGATCGCGGCGGCCGTCAATTGCTCAAGATCCTGGAACAGCTCGCGCTGGTTGAGGCGAGCGGTGATATGCCGTTCTCAGAGCTGCTCTTGGCGGAGTCTGGCTTGTTCACTCGCAACAGTACCTTGATTGCGATTACGCCATCGGTCGATGAGGAGTGGGTACAGGCACTGCTTGCCATTGTCTCGCGCCAGGTGCAGTGCGTGGCCGTTGTCATCGAGCCTGATACCTTCGGGGGCCCAGAAACGAGTCTGATGGTGGTGAGTGATCTCGCTTCCATGAACGTGCCCACTTACCTGGTGAAGTACGGAGATGACATCAGCCAGGCGCTGTCCAGCGGCGGTAGCCACGCATCGGTTCGAGGCTAATCAATGTTTTCCCGACTAGGGCCAGCGATTGTCTCAGTCGCCGGGTTTGGAGCAGTTGTGGCCTACGCGGTCATCATCGCTCTCGCCGACGACCGCGCGGACGCGGCTGAATCGTGGTCGGCGATGTGTGCGTTCGGGCTCGTCATCGCCGCGCTCGGCATCCTGACGTGGCTGGTTATTGAGCGACGTGATGGTCGACCACGCTTTACGACGCTGCCACTTCCGTCTGCATGGCTCTCGGCGGGCGTGTTTGCAATCGTCGTCGGCGCAGGGATACTGTTGACAGCGATCGAGTACGCAATCTGGTTGGCGCCGCTTATGGCGTTCATCGCGACCCTGACGATAGGGCTGATCTTTGTGCGGGTCATCAATCGCCGGGCGGAGCGTCGCCGTGTCTCGATACGCGGCTCGGTTCGTCATCTTGTCTGGGGCATGACGATCGGACCGCTTGGTGCCTCGATTCTCCAACTCGGCGCGGCCCTGGCCATCATCGGGGCGATCATGGCTGGTCTCTACTTCCATGATCCGGATATTGCCAACAGCGACAAGATTCGCTCGATCTTCGATGACCTCGGGACGGCGTCGGCAGACAATTTTCCTGACGTCTACAAGACCTCGACCGTTGCCCTGGCTATCTTCACGATGCTTGCCATTGTTGCGCCATTAACTGAGGAGATTCTGAAGCCGCTCGGCACGTTGATCGCTGATCGCGGTCAGCCAGGATACAGCCAGCACGATGCGTTTATTGCCGGAGCATCCGCCGGGCTTGGGTTCGGCATTGTGGAGGCGCTTGGATATAGCTTGCTACAGCTCGAGAACTGGCCAACAATGATGCTTTTGCGAGCGCCAGTGATCTCCATCCACGTTGCGGGCTCGGCGCTGGTGGCAATTGGCTGGCAGAAGCACCGCAGAGCAACAGGTGGTTTCCCGTTCGTGAAATATCTGGGTGCTGCGCTTGCACTTCACGCGGCCTGGAACGGTCTATTTGCCAGCATGTTGTTGACCGTGGTTCATCTCGATGATCCAGCTTCTCCAGACGCGGCGTCCACCGTGCTGATCAGTCTCATTGCGCTAGCGCTCGGTGTGCTGCTCCTGAGCACAATCGCCTGGATCGTGATGTACCCGGCCCGCTGGCAGCAACAACACCAACGGAGAAGTGATCCGCGACCGGCACCGACGGTGCCAATAATTGGCCAGACGTTCTCAATCGACTATGAATCCACGTGACACGAGTGCTTTGGAGGAATCGATGATTCGCAAGCTGGGAATACGAGAAGGATGGGTGACGGTTCTCCTGACGTCGCTGCTCGTCCTCATCGCAGTACTCTCGATCCAGCGTGCCGAGTGGGCCGATGGCTTGGGCATCTTGACCTGGGTCATGGCAGTCGGGCTGGTCGCCGGTCTGGTGAGCTCGAAGGTACGCTCGCTGCCGCAAGCAGTACTCCACCTCGGTGGACTGGTCATCGGCATCCTGTCTGTCGTCTGGGCGATGACGGCCTATCTCCCTGATGAAATCGGCGGCACGCGAGACAAGCTGCGCTGGCTTTGGGAACGCTGGGAGCAGTGGGGTTCGACCATCGTCAACGGAGAATCGGCAGAGGATCTCTATCTCTTCGTTCTGTTTATCTCGGTTCTCACGTTCGTCATGGCCTATCTGACCATCTGGTTTGTCATTCATGCGCGTTGGATCTGGGCAGCGGTGTTCTTTCCCGGCGCAATCCTCTTGCTCAACCTGGGCTATAGCCTCAAAGTGCCCACGAGCTTGGTCGTCTTCTTCATATTCATCGCGTTGCTGTTGCTGATGCGCTTCACACTGCTCCAGCGCGAATTGACCTGGAAACGCGTACGCATCGACTACCCAGGGAGCCTGGTGTGGCGTGGGTTGTGGGTGGCGGGGTATCTGGCAGTCGCCGTGATCATTTTCGGCTGGGCACTACCCGTGAGCGCCAAGAGCGGAACTATCAACCGTGCCTGGCACAGCGTCGATGGACCTTGGCGTTCGGTCGAGGGACAGTTCAACGAATGGTTCGTCGGTATTCGTGGCCCGGGTGGCAGCTCCATCGGGGGATTTGCAGCCTTTGAGGATAGCTTCGAGGTCGGTGGACCGCTTTCGCTGAGTGACGATCCCGTGATGGTGCTTGAGGGGCCAGGGCGCGGTGAGTACATCGAGGCACACGCTTACGACATCTATACGGGCCGAGGATGGCGATCGAGTATCTCATCACTGCCCGAGTCTGAGACTGATGATGACGATCAGCAATCCCGCATCGTGCCGCACTACGAGCTGCAGCCAGGTGAGGCCGTGCCACTTGATCCGAGATTTAGTGAGGAGCGTGAGCGAGAAACTTACAGCGTCACGTTGCTCGACCCGCGCGGCAGCATCATCCTTTCACCCGGCCTGTTCTCAAGCACTGAGCTTGGGGCGGACCTGGTTGTCTCGTGGCAAGAGATCAACGAGACCGTGGATGTCCAGAGCGCGACTGAGGCCGATGTGCCACAAGAGCTCTGGCCGCTCGTTGAAATGCTCAAGACCATCGATCTGACTCCCGCTATGCCCCAGGAAGAACCGGCTGCGAATCCCAACGCAACTGCAGAGCCAGAACCGACGCCAGTCCCGACGCCTGACCTGACCAAGCTGCCAGCGAGCGTGTTTCAGATGATCCAACAGCTGCAAACGCGTGGCATCTCTGCCAGCTATCAAATCGACCCAGGTACCTATCACGTTTCTACGATGTCGTATTCAGGTCGCTTCCCGATGCTAGGCGATATCGAAGCTGTCTACGCACGGGACGGCGTTAGCGAAGATCAGACCTACTCAATCGATGTCATGCAGAGCGAGGCGACGGGTGATCAACTGCGTGCAGCTGGCACCGATTACCCTACGTTCATCACTGACCACTACTTGGAACTGCCGGTCTCGGTTACAGATCGGACTCGAGAGCTCGCGCAAGAAATTACCCAGGAAGACGATACGGCCTACGACAAAGCGAAGGCGATTGAGTCGTATTTGCGCGAGAATATCACCTACAGCGAGAATGTGGCGTTCCCACCCGAAGGTGCGGACGTCGTTGACTTCGTGCTCTTCGATACGCAGGAGGGGTATTGCGAGTACTATGCTTCCGCATTCATCGTGATGGCGCGCTCGCTCGGGCTACCTGCTCGCATGATGACAGGCTTCTTCCCCTCCGACGAGGAGAGCCAGGGCGGAATTCTCTACCGCGAACTCAACGCCCACGCTTGGCCGCAGGTGTACTTCCCGGGTTATGGCTGGATCGGCTTCGAGCCAACCGCTGCCCGTGAAGCCGTCGATCGCGATCCCGCCGCCTCGACTGCAAACTCATCCGGACCAGCGGCTGGCCCAGATCTTGGGGCACAATCAGAGCGCATCTTCGGTGAATTCACCGATCCGCTGCTCGAAGCAAACACAGATCTCGCGGGTTCCAACGGCTTGCTGAACGCCTCGTCCAGCGACGACACCTCGCTTGGCGAGCTGGCAATTCGGGTCTTGCCGCTGACTATTCTGCTGATCGTTCTGGTGACCGCTTACTTCTGGCTCCGTGGAATGCGAGGCTTGACACCCGCGAACCAGCTCTACTCCAAGCTTTCGAGAGGCGCGCACTGGAGCGGTGTGAAGACGCACCCCTCCATGACACCCAACGAATACGCCACCCACGTCTCGGAGACAGTGCCTGGGAGCCGTCAACCAGTCCGAGAATTAACGGAGCTTTACGTGCGCGAGGCATTCAGCCAGCACGAGACCACTCAGTCCGACGTTCTCCACGCTCGTCAAGCCTGGCACCGACTTCGCGGTAAGCTGCTCAAGCATGGGTTCAAGCGGTTGCTGTTCTGGCGTCGCCGGGGCGAGGACGAGGAAGGTGATGAGTGGTAGAGCCGTCACGTGAGATCATCGTATTAGGTAGTTCAAACACCGATATCGTCGTGGAGTCGCCACATCTGCCAGTGGCGGGCGAAACGGTGCTTGCGCCGGGTTATAGCATCTTCGCGGGAGGGAAAGGCGCGAATCAGGCCGTTGCCGCCGCCCGTGCGGGAGGCTCGATTCGGTTCGTCGGGGCGATCGGGGACGATCAGTTTGGTGCGGATCGCATGGCGGACTTGGAGCGTGCCGGGGTCGATGTTCAGGCTGTCAGCACGTTGAACGGGATGCAGTCAGGCCTTGCGCTCATCGTGGTCGATGAAAATGGCGAAAACATCATCGTCAACGCTGCAGGCACCAACGACAGGATCCCGACCGATGCCATCGAGCGAGCAATCCAGGCCACTGATCACGGGCTGCTCCTGATGACACTCGAAGCTCCGCTAGAGACAATGCAGTGCGCCATCCAGCTTGCCGAGTCACAAGACTGGCCCGTGGTGATCAATGCGGCGCCGTTTCGGGATGATGCAGCAGATCTGCTCGCGTCCGCAACCGTGCTGATCTGTAATGAGGTCGAGGCGAAGCAGGCCGCTCCTGCGCTCGCTGACCGCTCGGGGACCGACCTCGCAGAGGGTCTGGGCCAAACGCTCGGTAATGAAGTCGTGGTCACGCTGGGCAAAGACGGTTGCGCGATTGCTGGTCCGGATCGCGCGGCCAAACACCTGGCGACGATTTCTGTGGAGGCTGTTGATTCGACTGGAGCAGGCGATGCGTTTTGCGGAGCACTCGCTGCGTGGCTTGCGAGGGGTTCGACGCTGACGGAAGCCTGCAAAGCTGCCAACATCGCTGGAGCGATTTCTGCGACCCGTCGCGGCGCTCAGGCATCGTCACCAGCTCGATCCGAGATCGAGCAACGTCTTGGAGAACTTACCTAGTTCGATTCGACGGGGTCCTCGTCGATAATGATCACGTCTGAATAGGGCGCGGGTTCGTTAACGTTCCAGTTGGGAACGAAGAACGATTGCCGTGGCCGGAGCTGATGGTTGCCGTCGATAGCCAGAGACAAGAATCCGTTGGTCCACCAAAAAACGCTCGTATCCTTGACCACCTTGCGCATCTCAGTCATCCGCATTTCTCGCTCGGCCATGTTCATGCTAAATGCACGATAGATCGCGTCCGCGGCACCGACGACGTGGTAGGGATTGACCATTATTGCCCATTGGTGCAATTGTGCGGCCGACCCTGCGAATTCGCTGAGGACCAGCGAGCCATTGAGGTCGACGTTGGCCGCGGCGTACTCCTTCGAGATGAGATTCATCCCGTCCTTGATCGGTGTCACCAGGCTGATCTGTGCTGCCCGGTAGTACGAAATCAGCTCCGTCTGGCTCAGCGATCGAAAGAGATAGTGCACCGGCACCCAACCGGGACGGGTGAACTCGCCATTGATCTCGCTGACCAGACGTTCAACCTGCTCCTTCATCGAGCGGTATCCTGCGACGATCTCTCGGCTGGGGACAACGACTTGCACGAGCGAAGTAGCGCCGATGAGATCCGGATACCGTCTGAGCGCATCCTGGTAGGCATACAACCGCTCGGGGATGCCCTTGGTGTAGTCGAGACGGTCAATGCCAAGAATCAGCTGACGATCTGGCAGTCGCTCTTGAAGCAGCCGGGTAGCTGCGGTGACGGCATCGGATCGTGCTCGCGTATCAAATGACATGAAGTCGATCCCGATCGGGAAGTTGCCAACTCGCACCTCGCGGCCGAATATCGTGATGATGTATACGTCCTCGTGCCGGCGAACCTGCACTCCCGCGAGCATGTTGCGCACACAGCGAATGAAATTCTCGGTGTCTCGCACAGTTTGGAAGCCGATCGTGTCAAACCCGAGCAAGCCCTGCAGGATTTGGAATCGCCAGGGGAGCTTCACGAAGACGTCGATCGGTGGGAAGGGGATGTGCAGGAAGTAGGCAACGCGTCGCTTAGCCCCAACGGCCCGCAGCAAGTGCCCAACGAGCATCAGGTGGTAGTCCTGTACCCAGATGAACTGATCGTCCTCCGTTTTGGCGGCGATTTCCTTGGCGAAAAGAGCGTTGACCTCTTGGTATGAGTGCCAGTAGCGCGGCTCGAACTTGCAGCGCGACACCATGTCGTGAAAGAGTGGCCAGATGACCTCGTTCGAGAACCCGAAATAGTAGTCCTCGACTTGCTGTTCAGTCAGGGAGACGGGTTCGAGCGAGTAGGGCAGGGTCGAGGACACTTCCTGGAGCACCTGATCGACGCCGTCGTTGCCGGCCACACCTGCCCAGCCGAACCACTTGCCGCCGCGCTCGTCGATGACGTCCTTCAACGCGTGAACAAGCCCGCCAGAAGCAGGCTGTGCCGACCACCCGCCGCCCGAATCGCGGGTGAGAGAGACCGGCAATCGATTCGACACCACAATCAGTTGTTGCTGAGTATTTGTTCCGTTGGAGCTGCTCATCTTGACTGCGCCATCCGCTTCCAGTCCTGTAAGAATGTCCGGACCGCCTCGCACGACTCCAGCCGTCCCGACGCTGCCGTTTGGCGCTGAGGGTGACCCACTTTAATGCCAATTCCCCAAGTGGGCAAGGCGCGAAACGCGTCTTCGTCGGTTTGATCGTCTCCGATATATATTGCCAAATTGAGTGGCATCTCGTGATTGATAAGTTCCGTGACTGCCATGCCTTTATGTCGCCCGGTCGCCCGCAATTCATATCCGCCGTCGAATTGGCGCAATTCCATCTCATCAGCTCTGACCAAATCGCGGAATGCTCGTTCGATGTTGTCGCTGAGCCTCGCAGCGTCATATTCATTCAGTGGCCGGGTATGCACTGCCACCGTCGCGATCTTGCGCTCGACAAGTTCCGGCGAGGCGATATCCAATGCGAGCTCGGTCGCAGTTTCCAATGTTCGCTGTTGATAATCAGAAAGCTCCCAGGCCGTGATGGGTTCGCCGGGCACCGACAGCTCGAAGCCATGCGTCCCGGCAATTGTGAACTGGTCGCTGCCAAGCAATCGCTTGATCTCCTGCACCGGGCGTCCAGAGACGATCACGATAGTGAGAGCGGGTGGATCATGTAGCGCCTCAAGCGTTTCGGTGATGCCAGGGAGTGGCACGGCGTTATTGCGATCCTGATTGAAGGGTGCGAGCGTGCCATCGTAGTCCAGCAGCAGGAGCGTGCGCTCGGCGTCGCTGATACGTTGCCAGATATCTGGTACTCCCGCGACCGGCTGCAAATTCCCTTGCTCAACGGTCATTGCTCGACGAGCCCTCCCCACCATCATCCTGCTGGGTTTCCCATTGCATAAGTGTAGCGGAGGATACGTTCGGATTGACCGGAGGTCTTGCAGGCTGCATTGTTCCGTATATTTCAGGTTGGTAACGACGTTGGTGGTGTGCCGAGATACGACGGAGGGAACAACTTAGAGTGATTCGGTTGCTAGCTATCTCGGGAAGTCTCCGCAAGGCCTCGATCAATACAGCGCTCCTCCGTGCTGCCGCCCTCCTTGCTCCGAAGAATATCGACGTCCAGCTGTACGAAAGTCTCGGCGAGCTTCCACACTTCAATCCCGATCTAGATACCGATCTCAACGCTTCGACACTACCGCAACCTGTTCGCGATTTGCGAGCTCAAGTTGATTCGGCGGACGGACTCTTAATTGCTTGCCCAGAGTATGCCCACGGGTTACCAGGAGCGTTCAAGAATGCCCTGGATTGGTTGGTAGGTGGACCGGAATTCATCGCCAAACCTGTTGCCCTACTGAACACCTCTCCGCGTTCAGTGCACGCGACGCCGGTGTTAACAGAGATCATCTCGACGATGGCTGGATGTATCGTCATGGAAGCTTGCCAGACTATACCGTTGCGCGGCAGGAGACTCGGCCCGCAAGCCATCGTCGAAAATCCAGAGCTGGCGGGCAGGCTCCGGTCGGTGCTCCTCGCTTGCGATGCAGCAATCGGCGCAACGGGTGTCCAGGGAAATAGCTGACACGCGGAAATACACGACCGAATCAAAAGGACTACTCTAGCGAGTGGCCTAGATTCGTCATCTGTGTTCTCGGCATACCCAAGCAGCTGTAGAACTGATTATTTGATCCTTTTGGGCGGAAGGGGTGGGATTCGAACCCACGAGGCGAGAGGTCCCGCCTACGCGATTTCCAATCGCGCGCACTAGGCCAGACTATGCGACCCTTCCGTAAACAAATCGCCTGCCGTGTGGCAGGTGGCGGAGAGGGTGGGATTCGAACCCACGGTGGGCGCTAACCCACACTGCTTTTCGAGAGCAGCACCTTAAACCACTCGGACACCTCTCCGCCGAGAAGTATAGCGAAGACCATCACTGCTCTTCAATTTTGAATCCCACGTGAAGTTAGATGCATCCATGTAGGTACATCTCTGAATAGCTGTGGCAAGATACAGCGACGTTGCCGCTGAATCACTTCATGACGCTCGGTTGTTTTCTGGGGTACGCCCGGGAGGACTCGAACCTCCGGCCTTTTGGTCCGCAACCAAACGCTCTATCCGCTGAGCTACGGGCGCAATGTCTTTCACGCTCCCGCACTGGGCCGCGCGTCTAGAAATCGTAGCATATCGCTGGCTCGTATCCAATCGTAGTGGTACGATTCCTCTCCTTTGGTTCGAGACGTATTCGACCGTTTGCCGCAACGTAGCGTCACTGGCGGACGCAGTGGATCGTTGCGCCGAAAACGCACTCTGCAAGGAGCAGACATGAACGGCGATGGTTCGTGGGAGATCACCGTGGGGCGTGCAATCGTGCCTGAGGGCTACACGCTGGCGAATCGTGAGCAACGATTGCTCGACTGGTCCTACGTCGATGAACGCATGAGTGAATCGAAGAATTACTGGGTCGCAACGACGCGCCCGAACGGTCATCCGCATGTCATGCCCACCTGGGCAGTCTGGCACGATAACTGTGTCTTCTTTGATGGCAGCCCTGAGACGCGACGCATGCGCAACATCGCCGCAAATCCCAATACCGTGATTCACCTCGAAGATGGCGACAAGGCACTTGTCCTGGAGGGTGAAACAGAAGTGTTGAAGCCGGATCGAGAGCTCGCTTCGCAGCTGGTGGAGATCTACGGGTCGAAGTACGCCAAGCACGGATATGCGCCTGAGATTGATCAATGGGATGAAGTCGGGATTTACAAGTTCCAGCCGAAGGTCGTGATCGCCTGGACAGAGTTTGGCGTGGATATGACGCGCTGGGCGCTCAAGCGATCCACTTAGCTGGTCCATTCAGCTGTGACATCCGGTCATGCGCATGCAAGGGTTGACACGCTTTTCAGTCCCGCTTATGCTTCGTGAATGCAACGCGCGCGATTCTGCGCCGAGGATGGAGATTCCGTGACTCGCAATGAAACAGCCCTGCAACAGCTCGCAGGTGGTCCGATGACTCGGGCCGGACTCATTGCGCTCTCCATTATTATCCTCGACGTACTCGTACTCCTTATTACCGGGGTGAACTAAGGGAGCGCACGCGAAGCGAAACGATTTGAACCGCGAGCCTCCCGAATTCGGGAGGCTTTTCTGTTTTCTCGGGATCGTCACCGCCGCATGGGAGAGAAGGGACGACTGATGGTTGCGACTGCAAGATCGCAAGACGAAACGGCAAGTGGGGCACCCCGGCCTGAACATCGACCGCGAATTGGCGCACGGCTCCTGCTCGAAGCGCTGATTCGCGAGCAAGTGGACGTTGTCTTTGGCTACCCAGGCGGAGCGGTAATTCCCGTCTACGACGTGCTCTGTGAATATCCAGAGATTCACCATGTGCTGACCCGGCACGAGCAAGGCGCTGGCCATGCAGCCGATGGCTACGCGCGTGTGACTGGTCGAGCAGGGGTCTGCTTGGCTACATCCGGACCCGGTGCAACGAATCTTGTGACGCCGATCGCAACGGCGAAGCTCGATTCGATCCCGATGGTTGCGATCACCGGTCAGGTCGCACAGGGTGTCATCGGCAGTGACGCATTTCAAGAGACTGACATCATGGGCGTCACGATCCCGATCACGAAACACAACTTCCTGGTGCGCGATGTGAATGAGATCGGCCCGACGATCCAGAAAGCCTTCCATCTTGCCCAGACCGGTCGGCCAGGGCCGGTGCTCGTCGACATTCCCAAGGATGTCTTGCTGGCAGTCGGCGAGCTCGGTGAGCGACAGGAACTCGCGCTGACTGGCTACAAGCCGACCTACACGCCGCATCGCCGGCAGATCCGCCTGGCGGTCGAGGAGATTCAGCAGTCAACGCGGCCGCTGATCCTCTCTGGACACGGCATTTTGATCTCGAACGCGTCGGAAGCGCTCCAGGCATTCGCAGAGAAGGGCGACATTCCCGTCGCGCAGACACTGCTAGGCCTTGGAGGCATGCCGCCAAGCCACCCACTGACGCTCGGCATGATCGGCATGCATGGGTTCACGCACGCAAACTGGGCCATCAATGAGGCCGATCTGCTGATCGCAGTTGGCATGCGGTTTGATGACCGTGTGACCGGCAAGCTGTCTGAGTTTGCCCCGAATGCCCGCGTGATTCATATCGATATCGACCCTGCTGAGATCGGGAAGAATGTCCACGCAACGGTTCCGGTCGTCTCGGACGCGCGTTTGGCGCTGGAGGCGTTGACCGATGCGATCGAGCTCATTAAGCGCGACGAGTGGTTGACCGAGATCGCCGAACGAAAGCAGCGTCCGCCCTATCTCAATGGATCCGAAGACTTGCAGCCACACCATGTGCTCGGCACCTTGAACGAACTGCTGCCTGAGAATGCGATTGTCGCCACCGACGTCGGTCAGCACCAGATGTGGGCCGCGCAGCTCGTGACACCGCAGCAGCCAAATCGCTGGCTGTCTTCGGGTGGTCTGGGAACTATGGGCTACGGTGTGCCTGCCGCTCTCGGCGCGGCACTGGCTGACCCGCAGGCGGAAGTCTGGGCGATTGTCGGTGATGGCGGCGTTCAGATGACGGCCTTCGAGTTTGCGACGCTGGTCCAGGAAAACGCGAACGTCAAGATCGCGATTGTCAACAACGGATTCCTCGGCATGGTGCGCCAGTGGCAGCAGTTCTTCCAGAATTCCAATTACTCGGAAACGCGCATTGGCCAGCCCGATTTCGTGGTACTCGCAAAGGCGCACTATATCGCGTCAAAGCGGGTGACCAAGGAGTCTGAGGTTGCGGACGCCATTCGCTGGGCGCAATCGGTTGATGGCCCAGTGGTAATCGACTTTGTCATCGGTGAAGAAATCAATGTCTTCCCAATGATTCCGTCCGGCGCCACGTTCGCCGATCTGATTGAGGAGGAGTAGGGATGGATTCCACCCTTCGCACGCTCGTGGTGCTGGTCGAAAATCGATCCGGCGTGCTCAACCGCGTGATGAGTCTGTTTCGACAGCGAATGTTCAACATCGAGTCTGTCGCCGTCGGCCACACCGAGATGCCCGGTATCTCGCGCATGACCTTTGTGCTAGAAGGTGACGACTATACGGTTGAACAGGTCACCAAGCAGCTCTACAAGTTGCTTGAGGTGTTGAAGGTGACCGATATCACCGAGGAGAATGCCGTCCAGCGTGAGCTCGCGTTGATCAAGGTCAGCGCCAGCGATCGTACGCGACCCGATATTATGCGGATTGCGTCGGATATCTATCGGGCAAGGATCGTGGATGCTGCGCCGGATACGTTGACGATCGAGGTGACCGGCCCTAGTGAAAAGATCGACTCGATGATCTCAATGATCCGGACATATGGCATAAAGGAGGTGGCCCGCACTGGCGCAGTCGCGATGGTGCGTGGCAGCGGAAGCGCTGGGCTGCGGCTTGTCCAGCACGGCGCGGCATAAGGTAGCGGTAGGTTTGCGGTAGTAGGTTCATCGGGGAAGAGAGAGCCAGATTGGCAACGATCTATTACGAGGACAGCGTAAAGCGCGATGTACTTGAGGGTAAGAAGATCGCGGTTCTAGGCTATGGGAGTCAGGGCCACGCGCACGCGCTAAATCTGCAAGACTCCGGGTTCGACGTACGAGTTGGGCTCTATGAGGGCAGCAAGTCGTGGGCGAGAGCTGAAGAGAATGGTCTAACCGTCAAGACGAGCGCCGAAGCAGCAGCGGAGGCAGACGTCGTCATGATTCTGGTTCCAGACCACATTCAGAAGAATCTCTACGAAGAATCCGTAGCGCCGAATCTTGAGCCGGGTAACACACTGATGTTTGCGCATGGCTTCAACATCCACTTCGGTATGATTGAGCCGCCCGAAGGCATCAACGTGGCGATGATCGCGCCCAAGAGTCCGGGCCACATCCTGCGCGATTTCTACAAGGAAGGCGTCGGTGTTCCGGCACTGCTCGCGGTACAGCAAGATGCTACTGGCGAAGCGACGGATATTGCCCTTGCGTATGCCAGTGGAATTGGATCGACCCGAGCTGGCGTGATCGAGACAACCTTCAAGGAAGAGACGGAGACAGACCTCTTCGGCGAGCAGGTTGCGCTTTGTGGCGGCGTCACATCACTGATCACCACCGCATTCGAGACGCTGGTTGAGGCCGGTTATCAACCGGAGATCGCCTACTTCGAAGTGCTGAACGAGATGAAGCTGATCGTCGACCTGATGTACCAGGGCGGCATCAAGTACATGCGCTACTCGGTGAGCGATACGGCTGAGTATGGCGACTACGTTTCCGGTCCGCGTGTTATCGACGATCGTGTGCGCGCGACGATGCAGCAGATCCTCGGTGACATCCAGTCCGGCGAATTTGCGCGCGAGTGGATGGCCGAGAACGAGAACGGACGCGGCAACTTCATGCGGTTGCGTGAGGCAGCGCAGACACATCAGATCGAAGAGGTTGGT
Organism: uncultured Thermomicrobiales bacterium; assembly: GCA_964399615.1. Lineage (GTDB taxonomy): Bacteria > Chloroflexota > Chloroflexia > Thermomicrobiales > CFX8 > CAYNTE01. The sequence continues at coordinate 4,710 of CAYNTE010000027.1, read as the reverse complement.
GAGCAGCTGCGCTCGATGATGCCATGGTTGAAGCAGGCGAACGCGCCAACGTCGTAGCTCGCGCGGTACAATTTCAGCAAGCCGTGGTCCGGTTTGTTGCCGGTCCTCGGGTTTGTTATGCTAACTGGGCTGTGGAAACCGCATGGGTATGCGTAGTTCCGCGGGTCGAGAGAGACTGAGGGAGGCCCTTGGCGCATGGCGCTACAGAAGTCCGAACGTACTGATATTGTGGAAGAGTATCGGGTCCATGAAACGGACACCGGCTCACCAGAAGTCCAGATCGCGCTCCTGTCCGAGCGTATCAGCGTTCTAACCGATCATCTGCGGGAGAATCCGCATGATCATCATTCACGACGCGGTCTGTTCAAGATGGTCGGCCGTCGCCGGCGACTTCTCCGCTATTTGAACAAGCGTGATTCAGAGCGCTATCGGACGTTGATTCAGAAGCTGGGGCTGCGTCGTTAACATTAGGCAGCATCCGGTTGAGTTTCATGAGACCTCCCTTCAGGTGAAAGATTCTGCTCTGGCCCAGGGGACTTCCCCCTGGGCCATCATCGTTTCTCGATATCGATCTTGCCGTGGAAAGGAGGAGCAACAACCAATTCTCGACTGACGCGAGCATCACCGCGTCAGCGATCTGAGTTCATCGCAGATGGTGGCAGATCGGAAGTGGAGGTTAGGTATTGGAGTGTGCCGGTGAAGCATGATCGTTACACTCCAGTCCCTAACCATCGCGCGGAAGAGCTGCCTCGACACTGCACTGTTAGTTCACACGATTTGTAGTAGAAGCGGCACGAGGCCGCGCGACGTAGAGGTACGAAAGAATAATGCAAACCCAACCCAGGGAAGCCGACCAGAGGCTCCCAGAAATCCACGAAGAGCGCGTCACAATCGCGGGACGCGAACTCATCTTTGAATCCGGTCGCATCGCCGAGCAAGCCGGTGGCGCTGTTACCGTTCGCTATGGCGACACGCTCGTCCTTTCGACGGCTGTGGCCTCGAAGGAGCCGCGTGAAGGTATCGACTTCTTCCCGCTGACGGTCGACTACGAGGAGCGAATGTCGGCCGCTGGCAAGATCCCCGGTGGCTTCCTCAAGCGCGAGGGTCGGCCCGGCGAACATGCCATCCTTTCCGCTCGTCTGACCGACCGGCCGATTCGACCGCTCTTTCCCAAGGGCTATCGAAACGATGTGCACATTGTTTCGACGATCTTCTCGACCGATCAGGAGAACGAGCCGGATATCCTGTCGATCAATGGTGCCTCCGCTGCGCTGACGATTTCGTCGATTCCGTTCAAGGGTCCGGTCGGCGCTGTACGCATGGGCTACATAGACGGCGAGCTGGTGGTTAATCCGCTAGCCAGCCAGTTCGAAGAGTCCGAACTCGAGATCGTCGTGGCGGGCACCAAGGACGCCATCATGATGGTCGAAGGACGAGCGCACCAGATTAGTGAAGACCTTCTTGTGGATGCCATCGAGCTTGCCCACAAGATCATCGGCGTCCTCGTTGATGCTCAGCTGCGACTTCGCGAGAAGTGCGGCAAGGAAAAGCAGGAGCCCGAGATTCAGCAGCCAGACCCTGCAATCGCCGCGCGTGTCAGTGAATTCGTCGGCGACCGCCTGCGAAATGCACTGTTCCAGGAGGACAAGTCGACCCGCAACACCGCCACGAGCGAGCTGAAGGCTGAAGTCGTCGCTTTCTTCCGTGATCGAGCGGAAGAGCAGGGCGTCGAAGATACCGCAGCCGTCGCCAAGGCAGTGGGCAACGCCTTTGAGGATATGCTGAAGGAATCAGTCCGCAATGCGATCCTTGAAGAGGGCTACCGACCTGACGGGCGCGCAACCGATGAAATCCGACCAATTTGGGGTCAGGTTGGCTATCTCCCACGCACGCACGGGTCGGCGATCTTCACACGTGGCCAGACCCAGGCGGTGAGCACCGTCACCCTCGGCTCGACGCGTGAAGATCAGATGATCGACAATCTCACGCTGGAGAAGTCGAAGCGCTACATCCATCACTACAATTTCCCACCCTACAGCGTGGGTGAGGCTCGCTTCATGCGCGGTCCTTCGCGTCGAGATATTGGTCATGGAGCTCTCGCAGAGCGGGCGCTCATGGCCGTGATCCCTGAGAAGGAAGAGTTCCCGTACACCATCCGCGTGATCTCGGAGATCGTCTCATCGAACGGTTCTACATCAATGGCGAGCGTGTGCGGAAGCACGATGTCGCTCATGGACGCCGGTGTGCCGATTAGCGCCCCAGTTGCGGGAATCGCGATGGGGCTGATCACCGACGGAGAGGGTGGATATCGAGTCCTGACGGATATTCAGGGCATGGAAGATCACCTCGGCGACATGGACTTCAAGGTTGCGGGTACCCGTGAGGGCGTCACCGCGATCCAGATGGATATCAAGGTCGCAGGCATCACGACGCAGATCATGCGTGAAGCGCTTGCGCAGGCTAAAGAAGGCCGCTACTTCATTCTCGACCGTATGGCCGACGTGATCAGCGAGCCACGAGATGCACAGTCGGACTATGCACCAGCGATCATGAAGGTCAGCATCGATCCACAGAAGATCGGTATGGTCATCGGCCCGGGCGGCAAGGTCATCCGAGCCATCCAGGAGGAGACCGAGACCGAGGTCGACGTCCAGGAAGACGGCACCGTCTTTGTGTCGGGCGTCAACCGGTCGGGCGTTGCCGATGCCATCGAGCGCATCAAGCGCGTCACCTGGGACCCAGAACCAGGCGACGTGACCGTCGGCGCCGTCAAGACCATCATCCCTGCTGGGGCGTTCGTGGAGATCACCCCGGGTCGCGACGGCTTCGTTCATATCTCCGAGCTGAGTGACTCACGAGTCAACCAGGTCGAGGATGTCGTCAAGGTCGGCGACATGGTCGAAGTCAAGGTCACGGAGATTCGACCTGATGGCAAGATCAATCTGACCATGCGAAACGTCTCATCCGAGCCGCAGACGCTCCCCGAAGCTGGTGACGTGATCAGCGGACGTGTCAAGAACATCATCCAGGCTGGAGCGTTCGTTGAAGTGGTCCCGGGCCGTGATGGCTTTGTCCACATCTCGAACCTGGGTGAAGAACACGTCCGGCGGGTCGAAGATGTCATCTCGATCGGTGACACGGTTAATGTTCGCGTGGTGGAGATCCGGCCTGACGGCAAGATCGATCTGACCATGCGCGGCGTCGACCAAGACGCGCCAGTCAGCCAGAGCTAGCCAGCGCTCGATTTAAGCGAATCCAACGCGCCCGGGTGGGATCTTCCTATCCGGGCGCGTTCTCTTCCCGTTACGTAATTGTGGGGTTTCTTAGTTAAGCAGGCCACTCAACGATGCGATGCGGAATGCATGCTCAAGCTCCCGGTGGAGTGCGTTGTCGGTCGATGCAATCGCAGCGATGCTCAACAACATGCAGCAGCAGAATAAGACCACCACGGCAACGGCTATCCCGATAATCCACCACATCCTCCTGTTGGGTTTCTTCTCCTCGCGAAGGTCAGAAAATTGCTGTGCCTGCCAGGTCGGCCGCGGCGGTTGTTGCTGATCTGGCGGGGTGCCCGGTGAGAATTGCGACGATGTTGTGGTGGATTCAAATGTATGTGCGGTCTCTTCAGCACTATGAGGGTCGTCTGAGACGGATTCGGAGGCCGGCGGAGTGGACGTCTCGTGCATATGGCCGAAACGCTGAGTAGGGAACTCTGCCTGCGACTCGTCTGCGGCCGGTCGCTCGACTGATGGCGGTAGGGGCGCTCCGCAGTGTCGACAGTAGCGGTCATTCGGCCCGGCTGCCTCGCCGCAAGTCGCACACGTCCGTTGGTTCGATTGACCTTCGCTCATTTGCTTACCCCCGACTCTTCATTGATCGCTGGCTCCGAGTAGGGCAACGATTCTGTCGCAGTAGCTTCTGGTGTCCACCTTGATGTTACTAGCAAAGCGATGATACCTATTGCAACACCAAACCACAGCGTTGCAAATCTCAACAACAATGTCGCCACCGCTGCAGTCGTGCCGGTCATGGCTGGATCGTCGATTGTCAGAACCAACAGCGCAGCTGCAGAGGCTTCAGTCGCACCGAGTCCGCCCGGGATCAACGTCAGCCCGCCTATCCATGCAGACGTGGCAAAGACAAATGTCGCGGCTGCCAGCAAGCTCCATCCGCCATCAATCCCCAGAGACCTGAGGATGACCCAGAGTGCAATGCATTCGAAGAACCATGAGATGACCGATAACACGAGCATTGAGATCAATGGAGTCGGCGTCAGAAGGTTGCGTGCCGAGCGCAGCAACGTCTGCATTTCTACGAGCCGGCCTCGACCAACCCGAGTGCGTTGCAGCAGCGACAGCAAGCGCTCTCCAAAGCGCTCATTGTGGAGGCCTGCGAGCAAGACGACGAGAAGTAGCACGGCTATGATGAAGAGCGGCCAGCCGTAGCGAAAGAGGAGGAGACCCACCCCCGAGAGCACAAGAACCGCTGCGGCATCGGTCACGCGTTCAGCAAAGATGATTGGAATCGTTCGGGCAACCGGTAATCCGATGCGGATATGAACGAGATAGGCCTTCAGCAGTTCGCCCACTTTGCCCGGTGTCATCGCCATGCTGAATCCGCTGAGGAAAACGAGTGACGAGTCGCGGTCGTTGAGGACATCGATGTGTGATCGACGGAGGTAGTACTCCCACTTGACATATCGAAGGACGT
>CAYNTE010000026.1:0-25545 GCA_964399615.1 uncultured Thermomicrobiales bacterium | reverse complement strand
TACGACGTGAAGATCGCCGTCACCAGTAGCACCACCACCAGCAGGCTGCCGAACTGGAGGTGGAGGCCGGCGGTTTTGCGGAGGGCGGTGTTGAGGGAGCGGGCCTCGGTGCGCTGGCTGACGAGCCGGATCAGCTCGACGGCGCGGGGGACGGTCAGGAAGGCGAGCGCCGCGCCGAGGGGCACCCAACCACCGATCACGATCACCAACAGCGCAATATAGGCACCAGCTAGCAGTGCGACGTATTCACGTATCGCCCACTGCCGGCCGATGAAGGTCGCCAGGGTGCGTTTGCCGGCTGCGGCGTCGTCGGCGATATCGCGGATGTTGTTGGCTTGCAAAATGGCCGTCACCATCAAGCCGATCGGCACCGAGACGAGCACGGCGGGCCAGCTCAGCGCCCCAGTCTGGACATAATAGGCGCCGCAGACGATGACCGGCCCCATGAAGATGAAGACAGTCAGCTCTCCCAAGGCGACATATCCCAGTGGCTTCGGACCACCGGTATAGAAGTAGGCTGCGGCCAGGCTGGGCAGGGCGAAGAGCAGCACCAGCCAGCCAACTTGCCAGACGATGATCAGGCCGATGAGCGTTGCGACCGCCAGCAGGACCAGGCCAAAGATCCGGATCGCCCGAGGGGTGATCAATCCTCGCTGGATCATGCCGCCCCGGCCGAGCTGGTGGGGCGCGTCGGCGCCCCGCACGTGGTCCTCGTAGTCGTTGACCAGATTGCTGCCGGCATGGACGAGGATCGAGCCGATGATGACGAGGCTGAAGAGCACGAAGTCGAAGTGCCCATCGATGGCAGCCAGCGCGGTGCCGATGATGGCCGGGATGGCCGAGGCTGTGAAGGAGAATGGCCGGGTCGCCATATACCAGTTGTGGACGCGCTCCGGCAGCTGAATCTGGATCCGGCTCCCGCTGGTCGTGCGCCAGGGCATGGCAATGCGTTCGATCCCATCCATGACCAGGCTCAGCATCCAGCCGAGCAGGGCAGTCACGATCAATCCGACGTACATCTTCTCGATAGCGAAGATCTGATAGGAGTTCCAGATCATATAGCCGATGCCGTTATCGGCCGCCAGGAACTCGGTACCGACGATGACCAGCAGGGAGAATCCGAGAGCAAGTCGCAGCCCGCTGAAGATCGCTGGCATTGCGCCAGGCAGGGCGATCGTTGTCAGCTGTCGCCACCACGATGCGCCAGCATTGCGGCCGGCATCGAAATAGGCACGGTCGATATCCAGCACGGCGGCCATCGTGTTGATCACCACCATGAAGAGCACGCTGACGGCGACCATCGCGATCTTCGAGCTCTCGCCGAGTCCGAAGACCAGGATCACCAGCGGCAACACGGCGATCTTCGGGATAGCGAAGAGTGCCGAGGCGACCGGGTAGAGCAGCGCTCGCAGTGGCCACCAGAGCCCCATCAAGAGGCCGATCATCACCCCAGGGATGGCGGCCACAGCGAAGCCCGCCAGGATACGCACCAGACTCGCACGCGTATCGGCCCACAGTTGTCCACTGCTGATCAGCTCATGGGCTGTTGCCTCGAGGCTGGTCGGTGGCGGGAAGAAGGTGGGATTGATGACCTCGGTGCGGGCCAGCACCTCCCAAATGCCGAGCACCAGCAGCGGCCCACAGATCGTCAGGATGAAGGTGACCCAGCGCCGCAGTCTCATGCGCGCGCCCCCAGGGCTGCCTGGGCATCGTTTCGCAGCAGATGCCAGATCTCCAGGAAGAGTTCGTTGAATGCCGGGTCGGATCGCACCCGCTCGACGGACCGGGGCCGCGGGAAGGGGACGCGGATATCGGCCTTGATCGTGCCGGGTCGCGAGCTGAGCACCAGGATGCGGTCGGCCAGGATCATGGCCTCGTCGATGCCGTGGGTGACGAAGACTACCGTCTTGCCGGTCTCTTCCCAAATGCGCAGCAACTCGTCCTGCAAGACGAGTCGCGTTTGCTCATCGAGCGCGCCGAATGGCTCATCCATCAGCAGCAGTTCCGGGTCGGTCGCAAAAGCGCGGGCAATCGCCACTCGCTGCCGCATACCCTCCGAGAGCTGGTCAGGATAGGCCATGATGAATTCGCCCAGACCCACTTGACGCAGCAGTCGCTCCGCGATCGCCTCACGCTCGGGCTGGGCGACGTCGCGCATTTCCAGCCCATAGGCCGCATTGCGCAGCACGGTCATCCAGGGGAAGACTGAGCGACCCTGAAAGACCATTGCCTGGTCGGGCCGGTCGGGGTCGGTGGCATGGATCTCCACCCTGCCGCGCGTCGCTTTCTGGAGATCAGCAATCACCCGCAGCAAGGTGCTCTTGCCGCAGCCCGATGGCCCGACGATTGCGCAGAATTCGCCGCGCTCCAGGCTGAAGCTGATGCCATCGATGGCGCGAACATATTCGCGACCGAGCGGAAAATCGACGCCGAGGTCGGAGACGGTCAGGGCGTTCATTGTGACTCCTCCAACAGACTTCTGGCGTCGCGGGTCACGCTGTGTTCAATCAGCGAGGCGGGTTTGAAGTTCGGGATCGGTGAGATCATGCCCTGGGCGATGAAGAATTCATAGAGCCGCTCCAGGCTTCCCTCACGAAAGCGACCGTCTGGCTCGTAGCGAGGGCGCACGACATCCATGACGTCGTATTCCGGCGTGTGGGTGAAGCTGGCAATCAGGGCCACAGTCTCGGGCGATGCCCAGTTGCGCTGGTTGTCCGCACTCTCCAGATCACGGCATGCCTGCAAGTAGGCCGCAACGAAGCGCACGATCTCGTCACGACGCTCCCGCAGTATTGACCCTCTCGTCGAGAGGTAGGTGGCTTGCAGACCATCCACGAAATCCGACGCTAGCCGCGCGATCAATCCCTGCTCGATCAACGCCGTAGCGAGCGGTTCGCCAAATAGCGCGGCATCGACCTCGCCGGCAGCGAACGCCTCTCCGATGCGGGTGTATGGGATATCGCGTAGCTCTACGTCCGCCAGCGTCAGCCCACCGGATTCGAGCGCCAGGGCGAGCCAGTAGAGCGGAACGCCTGGCGATGGGCTGGCGACCGGCCGTCCCCGCAAGTCTGCAACGGTGTCGATCTCCCCGCTATCGAAGAGGTCCGATCGGACGACGAGCGGTGTTGTGGCGGGTGGGCGTTCGGCGTGCAGTGGCGCGATGATGCGTAGGTCGTGACCCTGGTCGATGGCTTGCCAGTAGTTTGGTCCGGGACCGCAGACGGCGATCTCGAGATCTCCAGCGAGCAGGGCCGGGATTGCCTCGGACCCAGCCGCCAGCTGCACCGTCTCCGCCGAAATCCCAAATCGCTCGTAGTGCCCGCGCTGGCGTGCCAGGACGATCGGTGTGTAGACCAGCACCGGCAGATAACTGCTCCGAATAGGGGCCGGCTCGTCAACCATCGGTCCTACTCTCCGGCGCGCCCGATCTCCTCGACGGCGGCTTCCGCAAATGTGCGGTCGATCATCGTATCGACATCAACCATCTCATCATATTCAAGCAGTCCACGCTCGGCGAAGAACTCCTGCAAGGTTGCCAGATCTTCAGCGTGCACGTCGCCGTTCGGCTCGCAATAGGTACGCGCTGACTCACGAATCAGATCCGGCGGCACGCTGGTGTATTGCTCGATGATTGCCAGGTTCTCGTCGCTGTCCCAATCGTCACTCATCAGGTCGCGACAGCCGTGCAGATATCCGACCATGAAGTTGGTCAGCAGCTCGGGATTGTCCGCCGCGAACTCGGACTTTGTGTAGATGAAGGTAGGCTGGAAGTCAACGGCAAATCCATCGAGCAGCCGGACAGCAATGCCCTCCTGCTCGGCACGTGTCGCAATCGGTTCACCGAGCATCGCCCCATCGAGCGCACCTGACTCCAGCGCCGCAGGGACATCGCTGAATGGCAACTCCTGCAGGTCGATATCCTCGATCGTCAGCCCTGCTGTTCGCAGCGCCTGATCGAGCCAGTACTCCGTCGCACCGCGGGCGTTGACGGAGACTTTCTTACCCTCCAGATCGTCGACGCTATCGAGCTCGCCGCTCTCATAGCGCTCCTTCGAGACCATCAGCGGTGTCGCCTGCGGTTCTTCCTCGAAATGGAGTGGCGAGATGATCTTCAGGTCAATGCCGCGGTCGATGGCGTTGAAGAATGCGGGGCCCGCGCCACCGATGCCGATATCAAACTGCCCACTGGCCGTCAGCGTCACCATGTCGCCGCCACCTGCCAGCGGTGCAAGCTCGCTGTCAATTCCCGCGTCTTCGAAATAGCCCTTCTCCTGAGCCAGCATGACCGGGCCATAGATGCCGACTGGAATGATGCCGATCTTCAGCTTAGGAAGCTCGGCATCTGATCCCTCGTCCGCCTCTTCGCTTGTTTCGGCGGCTTCGGTAGCTTCCTCAGTAGCGTCCGAGGTGGCTTCGGTCTGTTCAGTTGCTGTGGGTTCGTCTGCGTCGTCGTCGGAGTTCCCGCAAGCAGCGATTAGTGGAAGCGCTAGCAAGAGGATAGCGGTCAAGATCAATAGCGGGCGTCTCATTGGCTGACGACTTCTTTCTATCTACAGACTCATCGATCAAGCGGTTTGGCCCTCGGGGTTGACCGCCCGACCATGGATCTTACTAAGGCAGTCGCAAGCCGTCGATTGTTGAGTGGCTCAGAGGTCGAGATCGTAGCGTTGCTCGACCAGGCGCTGGCTCCAGAGGTCCGCCACCGGCTTCTCCTCAGTCAGCACAAATCCATGCGATCTGTAGAGTGCGGCGGCCGCCGTCAGGGTATGAACGGTCCAGAGATAGATCGTGCGGTAACCGGTCTCTCGGGCGAAGTTGATTGCTTGCTCGAGCAGATTGTGACCGATGCCGTTGCCGCGGACTGCTGCGTCCAACACGACCCATCGCAATTGAGCGAGACGGTCACCAGCATCGACGATGCCGATCGATCCCATCAGCTCATCGTTCTGTTCGACCAGCCAGATCCGCTCTCGCTCCGGCCGGTTGTGCAGCCCGAACTCGGCCAGCGACGCCGCCACATACGCCTCGAAGGTGTAATCGAAGCCGAACTCGCTGGAGTAGAGCAGGCCGTGGAGCTGGGTGAGTGCACCGATATCGCCTGGTCGCAAGTCGGTGCGGATGGTTATTGGTGATGCGGGTTGTTGACTCAAGGCGGCTGTTCTCCCTGCTAGGCCTGCTTGACTTGGCGCTATCGTTCAGCATCTTGCGATAGGTATCGCTATATGGAATTAACGCTCATCCGATCTGCACGATCCACAACAATGCCAGTCCGGCGACGATGCAGAGCCAGCCACGCCGGGTGATAAAGCCAACGAGGCCCGCAACAATCACCACCACAATATTCGTGGCCAGGGCGCCTTCCTGGCCGAGCAATGTCGAAACGAGCAGCGCGCCGAGGATTGCAGCCGGTAGATATTCGAGCACTACCGCGCCGCGCTCGATCCGTTGGGCGTCGGAGACCAGCATACCGCCGCTGCGGACTGCATAGATACCCGCCAGCATCACGAAGATGGCAACCCAGACACTCACGATCCGCCTCCAACGACTGGACTCTGGGTCGAGCGTTGCCCGGCCAGCCAGACGCCACTGCCGCTGCCAAGGAGCCCCGCCAGCAACACCGCGATCCCGGAAGGAAGCACCGGCATCAGCAGCGCCGCGGTAACTCCACCGACCAGTGCGGCTCCGGCGCGTGGGCGATCGCGCAACATCGGTAGCAAGACAGCCAGGAAGGCGAGCGGCACGGCCATGGCAATGTTCAGGCTCTGCAGATCGCCGAGCAACCCGCCGGCGAGCAATCCCGTCGCCGTACCGAGATTCCAGCCTGCATACATGCTCACCCCAGCGCCGAGTAGCGTGGCCGGTCGCAATGCACCGCGTGCTGCTGCGATGCCGTAGGCTCCGTCCGTCAAGAACCACGCCAACCCGAGACGCTGCGCCAGCGAGAGCCGGCCCGAGCGCCCAGCCGCAACGCCGAGCAGCAGCAGTTGGGCGTTGAGGAGCACGGCAATGATCATCAGCAGAAGGGGAGATGTCTGATCCGCAATCAACGCGATGGCGTTGATCTGGGTGGCGGCCGAGAAGACCGTCAAGCTCATCACCTGCGTCTGCATCGCCGAAAGCCCGATATCCCTGGCCGCAAGCGCGTAGGCGATTCCGGTCGGGATAGCGCCTGTCCAGAGCGGGAGCATGCGCACGAATCCGCTCATGAAATGATTGCGTGAATCTCGCTGCATCGGCCCTGTCTCTTCATCAAGCTTTAGTCAATCCTTTGCTATGCTATGAGCCCCCGGAGGCGATGTCTTCGTGATCGGAGTCGAATTCTGAGCGGCGACGACCAGATAACGGCCGAACCAGTCGGCACGTTGGGCGGCAGACGGCTGCGAGCCTTGCGTCAAGCTGCCCGGCGCACCCAGCTCTGGGTCGAACTGGAAGCTGAGCTCGGCACTGGCTACCTGCAGCGTCTCGAATCGGGCCGGGTGCTTCAGCCCGCGCGGCAGACGATCACCCGCATCCTCGATGCCCTCGATGCCCGCTATACCGAGCGCCGCGAGATCATGGAGGCCTACGGCTATCTCGTCCCGGCTCAGATTCCGACGGATGCCGAGATCGAGTGGGCGATCAGCCTGGCGCGTCGCGAGCTCGACGCCGTCGATTTCCCGGCTGTCGTCGTCGATTGTGCCCAGCGACTGATCGCCTGGAACGATCAGCTCCCCCGTCTCTTTGGGGTGCGCTATATCGCTTCAATCGAGCGCCGCTCGTTCCTGGCGCCGTGGTTCGATCCGCAGACACCCATCGGCGCGACCGTCACCGAGCCAGATCAGCTTTTGCCAGCGATGATCCGGGCGTCGATCTTCGAGTTTCAGGACTACACCAATGAACCGTGGTATCCAGATGTGCTCGCCGAGCTTCAGCGAATTGAGCGCTTCCGGCACTATCAGTCTGTTGTGCGGAGCGAGCCAGCTGTGGCGACAGCAGCCCGCGCCATCGTGCCCCTCCGCCTGTCGATCCCCGGCACCGGCCAGCTCGAATTCCATCTCGCCGCTGAGCACTTCATCCGCGATGCGCGCTTCCGGCTCGTCCATTATTTTCCTGCCGATCTGAAGACCATCGGCTGTTGCACTGCCTGGGCCGTCGATGCGAGCCATTGAGCAGGTTGTGTAGCCTCATATCAGACAACCGGAGAGCGTGATTGTGAGGTCATATGACGGTGCTGGATGCCTTGCTGGCACTCGAACACGAAGGCTGGAGATCATTGATGCGCGGCGATCGGGGTTTCTATGCCGAGCGCACGGCGCAGTCTGCCAAGGTCGTTTTCCCAGATCCCGTTGGGGTGATCGACGGCGAGCAGATGGTTGCCGCCATCGATGCGAGCAACCCCTGGGCTCGCTACGAGATTGAGCAGCCCCAGGTCGTTGAGCTTGCTCCGCATGCAGCGATCCTGATCTACCACGTTACGGCCCAGCGAGCTGGAGAGCCCGAGTACCATGCCTGGATCAGCAGCTGTTATCAGCAAGACGGCGGCGATGATTGGCGACTCGTGTTCCATCAACACACCCCCGTGACCGCCTAGGAGGAGTGCCCAGATCATGAGATGGAAACCACTGCTTGGTGGGGTAGCCGCTGGAGCTGGGATCGGCGCGCTTGCGATGAAGCTCGGCGCTGACCGGCGTCATCGTCCCGTCGCTCTCGACGGCGCGGATGGTTCGATTTCCATTGACTGGTCCGAGCGTGGCGTCCCGCGGATCTCCGGCGCTTCCCGGAACGATGCGATGTTCGGGCTGGGCTATGCCATGGCCGCCGATAGACCAGTTGAGCTCGATCTCAGCCGCCGGGCTGCGTTGGGACAGTTGGCTGAGATTGCCGGACCAGAACACATGGCTCAAGACCGGCTGATGCGCCTGATCGACATGGAAGGCATCTCTCACCGGCTGGTTCAACAGCTGGACACTGAGAGTATCGGAGCTGTCGAGGCGCTGACGGCCGGGATCAACCACCGGCTCGATACCGCTCCAATATCGCTGACCGCTCGCCTGTTAGGGGGCCGTCCGAGACCCTGGCGGCCGTCCGATTGTCTGGCGATATTCCGGCTGCTTGCCTGGAGCCTCACTGGCGCTTATCGGGCGGATCTCGGCGTCGAATTCCTGCGGAGCTATTTGGATGGTGCCTGGATCGATGCCATCTATCAAGATCACGAGCTGGGCCAAGCCCCGATCGCGACTGCAGCCGTCGATCAACTCGGGAAGCCGCCGCGCTGGGCTGAGCTCCTGCCGCATGAAACCCCGGGAGCCGGAAGCAACGCCTGGGTTGTCTCGGCGGAGCGCTCCTCAACTGGCGCGCCGTTGCTGGCCAGCGATCCGCATCTCGAATTGCGCAACCCATCAATCTGGTATGAAGCCAGCCTTGAAGCTCCCCGTCTGAAGGTGGCGGGCGCAACCATCCCCGGCATACCGTCCGTCGTCATCGGCCGCAATCCAGACCTTGCCTGGGGCATCACCAATGCCATGACCTCTCAAGCCTTCCTATATAGAGAAGAAGTCGATGAAGAGAGCCAGCGAGTGCGTGATGGCGATGGCTGGCTGGCGCTCACCATCCGCTATGAGACGATCCACGTTCGCGGGCAGAACCCCGAGATCATGAAAGTCCGCTCCACTCCACGTGGCCCGCTGCTCTCCGATCTCCTGGATAGCGACGCTGCATTCAGCCTCTACTGGACCGGGATGGAGATCAGCAACGAAGTCGGTGCATTGCTGGCCATCAATGAGTCAACGACCGTGCAGGAGATGCAGCAACACCTCAAACTCATGGGCACCCCGACCCAGAACCTCGTCACGGCCGATAGCGCTGGCTCGATCGCCATGTTCAGCGCCGGTCGTATGCCGCAGCGCGAGCAACGCTTCGGACTGCTCGATCCGGCGGACTTTCCACCTCGCTACCTTGCCGCCGACGACATGCCCGCCGAGATCAACCCCGAACGCGGCTGGCTGGCCTGTGCGAACAACCGCATGTTGCCCGATGGTGATGCTCGTCAGCTGCGTGGCCTCTGGGCGCCCGATTATCGCTACCGCCGCATTGCCGAGGTACTGGAGTCGCGATCGAAACATTCACCAGCCGAGATGCGCAAGCTCCAGCTCGATGTTCACTCACTTCACGCCCGTGAGACCGTGCCCGGTCTGCTGCAACTCATCGATGGGCGGGCTCCAGCGTGGGTCATCGATGATCTCCGAAGTTGGGACTATGAGACAGGTCCCGAGAGCCGGGCGACGCTCCTCTTCGAGACGATTTACCGCGAGTGGACCCGCTTGGCGCTAGCTCACCGGTTGCCAGACGAGGCGGTCGAGCTTCTGACCCTGCGCTCGGGACACTCATCAGTCCCAATGCTCTTCGTCAACCAGCTTCTGGCGGGCCAGCATGATGCCTGGTGGAGCGCTGACCCTGAACAAACGCGCAGCGACCTTGCGGCGCAGGCCGTTGATGCTGCGCTGGAGTGGCTTGCTGAGCGGTTGGGGCCGGATCACGAGCAATGGCAGTGGGGCCAGCTACACACCCTTACCTTGAGCCACCCGCTAGCGCAGCTGCCCGGGCCACAGCAGCGCAGGTTGCGCATAGGTCCAGCCCCGATTGGTGGCACCCGAACCACCGTCGCTCCACAAGCTTGGGAATCCGCACGGCCCTACGAATCTCAATTCGGCGCATCACTCCGGCTTGTTGCCAACCTCGGCAATCCTGCCGAAACCTGGTTCATCACCCCACCCGGCCAGTCCGAATCCCCTATCTCCGCCAACTACCAAGACCAATTCACTGGCTACCTCCAAGGCTTCGCCCACCGTCTCCGGCTTGGTGAGGATGAGTGAGGGGGTAGAAACCTGCAGCCACTCGCGTCGAAATTCACGGCTGCATCCAGTTAAGATGGTGACCTAGCCTCGGCAAGATGGAAGGGCATGTGATCGTGCGAAGGTGGTTGGCTTGGGGATGCCTGGTCGTGCTGGTGTTGACTCTGGCTGCGTGTAATCCGCTCGATGATGATGAGGAGCGAGAGGGGGATCTGCTCTATCAGGTGTCGACGATTAATGCGCTGGAGCAGGGGTGGCTGGATGGCCAGGTGGAGTTTGAGGATCTGGCCGAGCATGGCGATTTCGGCGTCGGCACGTTTGAGGCGCTCGATGGCGAGATGGTCGCGTTCGACGGCACGTTCTATCAGGTCCGCGCCGATGGTGTGGTCTCTGAGGTCGATGACGAGATGGAGACGCCGTTCGCTGCTGTGGTCTTCTTCGAGTCCGATCTACGCCAATCGATCGATGAAACGCTGAGCTGCGAAGATCTCCAGACACGCATCGATCAGATTTTGCCTTCGGCCGATACCGCCTACGCCATCGCTGTCGAAGGCTCGTTCGAAGCTGTCACCACGCGCAGTGTCCCAGCTCAAAGCCGACCCTATCCCAGTCTCTCCGAGGCCGTCACGCATCAGGTGGAGTTTGAGCTTGGTCCAGTCGAGGGCACGCTGGTTGGATTCCGGTTACCTGAGTACATGCAGGGGGCGAACGCCGTAGGCTATCACTTCCACTTCATCACCGACGATCGTCAAACTGGCGGCCACGTCCTTTCTTGCCAAACTGCCGGAGTCGAGCTGCTAGCGGACGACATCGAGGAGTGGCGAGTTCAGCTGCCAGAGCAGGACGATTAATCAGCAGCCGGCATCCGAATCTACTGAGCCGCACGCTTGCGGATGGCATGTATCATTGCGTTCTTTGGCGCTCACCACGAGTGACCTCATGAGTGTCTATTGATAGGAGCAGCTCCGCAGTTATGATTTTGGAGCGACACATACCGTTCGAGGGCAACCGCAACTTTCGCGACCTCGGCGGCTATCAGACGTCCGAAGGTCGGCAGGTGCACTGGCGTCGACTCTTTCGCAGCGATTGCCTGCATGAGCTGAGCGCTGCAGATATCACGAAGCTACGAGAGATGCAGGTGCAAACCGTCTTCGACCTGCGCTCCACGCATGAGCTCGAGATCGATGGACTGGGTGAGATCTACCAGCACGGCATCATCCATCGCCACACACCACTGATTCCTGAAAATGCCCCAAGGATCTCTGAAGATGACCAGGGACAGGAGCTCGACTACGCTGATAGCTTCCTGAAACTAATCGGCATGGCTGAGCCAGTGATCGCCGAAATCTTCACGGACCTTGCCGAGGCCAGCACCTATCCTGCGGTCTTCCATTGCTCGTCCGGCAAGGACCGTTCTGGTGTCCTGTCGGCGTTAATCCTGCGTACGCTGGGCGTCGATGATGAGACGATCATCGAAGACTATGCGCTGAGCACACAGTACATCACTCCGTATCTCGAAGAGCAGTTGGCTGCTGGCGCATTCGAAGCGTTCCACGACAACGTCACTCCCGAGATGTTGCGTGCTAATCCTGCAAACATGCGCAAGCTACTCGCCAATATCGATGCCAGCTATGGGCCAGGTGCCGAGGTCGTCCGCGCGTGCGGGGTATCGATGGACAGCATCGGGATGCTGCGCGATCTACTGCTCCTGGAGTAGTCCGCAGAAGCTACTCAACATAAGCAGAGAAAGCTCTTGCTACCCGCTCGATCACATGATCCAGCCCTAGTGAGCCGTCGATATCGAGATAGGGGAGTTCGAGTTGCTGGGCCTGGTCGCGGATGATCTGCGCGATGCGCAGGTCGCGTTCGATGTGATTGTAGCGGGCGCGCTCGGGGTCGCTGACTTGCCAGTTGCCCTTGTTGCGTCGGGCGTAGCTGGCGCGTTTGAACTCTTCGGTCGAGACGAGCCAGATCGCCTGGCCTGGAGCGCTCAGCAGCGGAGCCACCAATGCGGGCAGGAAGCCATAGCCGTCAGCGACGATAGGCAGGTCGCCAGGCATCTCCAGAAGGTCCTCTATCGTCATCTCGAAGCGTTCCCTGGTCGAGCCTAGCCAGCTTTCCACCAACTGCTCGGGGGTAGTGTTTACCCACTGCGCTTCAGGATCGAGATCCATCCCATGCATCCACGGATGACGATCCGGATCGATACGCGCCCAGTGGCCCGGGAGCTCTAGCCGGTCGAACAGGTCATAGTGATATGCCTGCCAGCCGTGTCGTTCGACGAGTGCATTGGCGACCGACGTCTTCCCTGAATCCGTCGCCCCACCAACCCAGAGCACATGCGAAAGCTGCTCTCGCAGAGCCGCAGCATCAGAAGTCATGGTCCCCCTTAGCGTTCTTCTCTGGACCTCAATTGGCAAATGGAGATGATCTCCGGCTGGTCATCGCCCAGCGGGCCGCGCTGCCAGTCGCCGTATTGATGCAAGACGTCGAACCCGTGCCTGTCGAGCATTGCCCGCAGCTCGTCCGCTTCGATATAGCGCAATGATGACTCTGGCTCGCGGCTGCGTTCGCCAGTCTCGCGCACGACGCGTTCGGTGGTGAAGCGCTCGATCCGCGTCTCCGGGTCATAGCGCGATCCCACCAGCACATCGACCCAGCGGCCTGCGTCGTCCTGAAAGCTCCGCCAGGCTGACGGTTCTTCCGAACCGCCGAACGTCTTTGCCTTGAAGTTGCGTGTTTCGAACGCGAGGTAGCCATCACCCGCAAGATGCTGCGCCATACGATCGCAGAAGGCGTGGATATCGCCGTCGGAGATCATGTGCTGAAAACCGTGGCCGGTCATGAGGATGAGCTGAAACTTCCGCCCCAGCTCCATCGTCCGCACATCGCCCTGGATCCAGTCGATGTCCAGTCCCTCGCGCTCTGCGAGCATCGCCGCGCGCGCAAGCATCTCGGGGCTGTAATCAAACCCGGTCACCTCAAGTCCCGCCTGCGCGATTGCCCGGGTCAGCCGGCCCGTGCCACAGCCAGCATCAAGGACTGGTCCGCCTATAGATTTGGCAAGCGATAGGTAGAAGTCGTCGTCGGCGCCCCAACGGTTTTCGAGGTCGTATTCTTCCGCGCCGGTATATTCCGCCGCACCTTCAGCGGAGAGGCCGTCATTGCCCACTATCTCGACCCCTTCGTCGATGGCGATTCGTGGCCAGCGTGGTCACGAATGTGCTACTCGATGTCCTGATTCGTAAGCGCCATGAGCTTCAGGCGAGCCTGGAGAGCATTGCGAATATGCTCGCGCGCCATGGCTTCAGCTCGATCAGGATCGCGGCCGTCGATGGCGTTGACGATCTCAAGATGCTCTTGATACGCGGCTTGAGTCCGGTCGGGCGCCGAGAGACTAGTGCCCTGGAGCAATGCCTGGGTGCCACGGATCGAGCTGAGTGTCTCAAGCAGATAGCGATTGCGAGCGGCGTCGTAGATCACTGCATGAAACCGCTTGTTCAGGTTGGCCAGCACCGATGGATCGGCGCCCTGCTGCTCCTTCTCGCGACGAACGCAATCACGCAGCGTTTCGATCTCGGCCCACGAGGCATGCCGGGAGCTGAGTCTGGCTGCCAGACCTTCCAGGTTCTCGCGTAGTGCGTAGAGTTCCAGAACCTGCTGCCGCGTGAGCTGTGAGACCATCATCCCTCGCGGCGAGGTGAAGGTCGCCAGTCCGCTTGATTCGAGCCGCGTCAGCGCTTCACGGACAGGTGTCCGGCTGACCCCCAGCTCAGTGGCGATCTCGATCTCGCGGAGTCGTTGTCCTGGTTGCAGGATGCCATCGAGGATAGCCCGGCGTAGCACGGAGTAGACATAGTCAGCACGCGATGTTCCCGATCCGTCCAGATCGGCTTCAATGTTTGCGAACCCCTCCAAAAGCGTCTCCTCCGCTCTAATCTCCCATCAATAATAACCAACGTAAACCCCATGACACCGAAAACGACGCCACGTGGTCCACTTGGCACCACTTGCATTATCACATCGTTCAGATAATTACCAAATACAGAGTGCGATCATCCGTTGCGATTTTGCCGCTGCTGAGGATCCAGCATGTCGCGCAGCCCATCACCAACGAAGTTGAAGGCCAGCACCGCCAGGAAGATGACCGCACCGGGGATGATCGGCAGCCAGGGATTAATCTCAATAAACGAGTAGCCGTCACGCAGCATTCCGCCCCAGCTCGGTGCCGGTGGTGGCACGCCTAGCCCGAGGAAGCTCAGGCTCGCCTCAGCGAAGATCACCGCGCCCGCGCCAAGGGATACCTGCACCAGAATGATACTGGCCAGGTTCGGCAGGACATGACGCACCGCAATCCGAAAGGGTGGCGCGCCGATCGTCTCGGCTGCCAGGACATAGTCGTAATTCCGTGCCGAGAGCGTCTGGCCCCGCACGACTCGCGCAAACGAGGGGATGCGCACGACGGCCAGGGCAAGAATGACCGTGCTGACTGACGGGCCGAGAGCAAAGCCGATGGTCAATGCGAGGATCAGATCTGGGAACGCCAGAAATCCATCCATGATGCGCATGATCAGCGAGTCGACTCTTCCTCCCTGAAAACCGCTCAGCAAGCCAAGCGCCACACCGATCACCATGCCAATAGCCACCGCAGAACTGGCGACCACCAGTGACAGTCTTCCCCCATGCAACACCCGGCTGAACGCATCTCTCCCCAGCCGGTCGGTACCGAATAGGTGATCGAAGCTTGGCCCGCCCAAGCGCGGCCCCACGCCAACGTCTGTCGGGTTGTATGGGGCGATGATCGGGGCAAAGACCGCGCTGATGATCAGCAGCAGGAGGATAATGCCGCCGATCCAGAGCTGAGGATAGGCGCGGATTCTCCGTGCCGAGTTCATCACGACCGCAAGCAGATCTCGACCTTCCCTGCCTGGGGTCGAGGCGCTTCGTATTGATTTAGTCGCCATAGGTCTCGCCATGTTCGCTCAGTTCCACCTAGGAGACCCGGATACGTGGATCGAGCACGCCGTAGAGCAGATCGACGACAAGGTTGATGGCAATAACCGATGTTGTCACCACAATCAGCGTTCCTTGAACCACGGGCATATCTCGCCCGAAGATCGAATCGATGAGCAGCGTTCCGACACCAGGGAGCGAGAACACTGTCTCGGTAACGACAGCGCCACTGAACATCCCGGCCAGCTGCAGGCCGATGATTGTGACGATCGGGATGAGCGTGTTGCGCAGGCAGTGCCGCATCATGATGGTGCGCGGCAACAGCCCTTTGGCTCGCGCCGTGCGCACATAATCCTGGGCCAGCACATCGACCGTCATCGTGCGGGTGTAGCGTGCCAGATTGCCGATGTGCGCGGCCGCGAGCGTCAGGCTCGGCAGCAGCATATGTTTCAGGTTGTCGATTGGGCTGTCGGTGAACGGGACATGCCCAGACGACGGCATCCAACCTAATTTCAGAGCAAAGAAGAAGATCAACACGATGCCTAACCAGAAGTTCGGCATCGAGAGGCTGATGACGGCCAGGCTCGATAGCCCGAGATCGAGCTTCGAGCCTGGGCGGGTAGCGGCAATCACTCCAAGCGGGATACCCACCAGAACAGAGAGGCCAAGTGAGAGGAACGCAAGCTCCAGGGTGACCGGCAATCTCGCCGTGAGCAGATCGGTGACAGGAATCGGCGACCGGAAGGATCGACCAAGATCACCCTGTAAGACATTCGCGAGCCAGTCTCCATATCTGACCGGCAGCGGACGGTTGACACCGAGCTGTTCGCGCAGGCGTTCGAGCGTTTGCTCGTCCACTGCACCTTCGCCACTGGCGAGCATGAAGACAGCAGGGTCACCAAAGATCAGGTACATCAAGAGGAAGGTTGCGATCGAAACGATCAGCAATATCGGGATGGTTGCGATCACTCGCCTGAGTATGTAGTGACCCATGCCTTATGCGCCCGCTATCACTCGCCCGAGAGCCCATACTCTCTGAGCCGGAGAATCAGATCGGGATGCATGACGAAATTCGTGACATTTGACCGGCAAGCTGCAAATTCTTCCGAACGCCAGATGAACAACATCGATACTTCATCGACGATCATGCGCTCGATCTCCTGATAGAGCGGCGCAGCTTCGTCAGTGTCGTATATGGCAGCCGCTTCATCAAGCTTCTGGTCGAGCTCTGCGCTACCGGATCCCATATTTCGCGCGCCCTCAGTATGCCAGAGGAGTCGCAGCAGCCCATCAGGGTCAGCGCGTGGCGCCCAGCTACTGATGATCCAGTTGATCTTGCGCTCCTGGCTGAGTGTGTTGAGGTCGGCAGGGTTCTGGGGCGCTAGCTCGATCGTGACATCCATCTTCTCGTATTGACTCTTCAGCAACTGTCCAAGGTCGAGCTGATCGGTCGTGTTGGAGACATTCAGCGTGAAGGTCTGGCCAGCGGCGCCCGAGGCTTCAAGATGCTCCTTAGCCTTGTCCAGATCGAAGCTGATGGAATCTTCTTCAAGCGACGCGTCGTACGACCAGCCACCGCCGATGGGGTGGGTGCCCGGGCCACCCGCGCCACCGTAGATGACGTCGGTAACTTCTTGCCGGTCCGTTGCGTAGGCGAATGCCTTGCGCAGATCGTGATTATCGAAGGGCGGTTCGTCGATCCACCAGCGCAGTCCAACGACACGACCGGCCTTGATCGACTGGATTTCGATATTCTCATCACCTTCGATCGTCGAGACCAGCGTTGGATCGATCTGATCCGCAACATGGATCTCGCCAGTCCGGAGTGCCGTCAGCTTCACCTGATCCTCAGGGATATGGCGAATCTCGATGGCATCAACGAGCGGCATGCCCTCGTCCCAGTAATCTTCATAGGCTTCGAGCAGCATATAGCTATCATCGACCCACTCGACGAACTTGAATGGCCCCGAGCCCACCGGGTTGCGGCCAAAGTCCTCGCCGAGCTCTTCCAGCGCATCCGGAGACTGGACGGCGCCGGGCCGCTCGCCGAGGGCCGCGAGAATCGGCCGGAACGGTGTCGAAAGCTGGAACTGGACAGTCAGGTCGTCGGTCGCTTCGACGCCGGTGACGGCAACATCGAGCAGACTGCGCTGGAACGAGTTGACCTCCGGGTCGAGCCGGCGGTCGAAGACACGCTTGACGGCATTGGCATCGCAGACGGTGCCATCGTGGAAGGTGACACCCTCGCGGATGTAGAAGTTGATCGTCGTGCCCGGCTCATCAATATCCCAGGACTCCGCCAGATCGGGGATGATGCTGAAATCAACGTCATAGCCGACCATCGTGTTGTAGATGAGGTACATCAGATAACGATCGGTAAGACGTGACCCGAAGTCGGGGTCCAGTGTGTCGGTGTTGTTGTTGACGCCAAAGACGAGTTTGCCGCCGCGCGGCTGATCGCCAGATGACGCTTCCTCGGTGCCGGTTTCCTCTGCAGCTTCCGTCTCGGTGCTTGCCTCAGTTTCAGCGGCCTCTTCCGTCTCAGTTTCTGTCTCAGCTTCAGCCTCAGTCTCGCTCGCGGATTCTTCGGCCGTTTCCTCTTCCTCAGTTTCGGCTTCGGTAGCGGCCTCGGTGGTTGCAGCGCCATCACTGGATTCCTCGGTAGCGGCATCGTCATCATCGTCATCGTCGCCACCGCAGGCGGCGATCAAGCCGGAGATACCGGTGAAGAGGACACCCAGTCCAACTGAGCGCTTGAGAACCGAGCGTCGCGTCAGAGCGTCGCTCAGGATATTGGTCGAGAACATGCCTGGCTGATCGTTGTCGGGTCGACCATCGGACGTTGCTGACGAGCGCATGTGCAACTCCTTCTCTCGAATACTCCCAAAACCCACACGATGTCGTACGATGTCTCTCTGTAACCGCATCCGGACCGCCAAGGTCTCACTCCGCTTCTGCCTACCTCGCCCTTGTTGCAGCGTTCGGGTTACTTGCGTTGTGAGACAGCGATGTTGTATACAGATGAGTACAACCGGTTTGTAACATGGCACTTCTACTGTGTCAAGGGAGTGGCCACAAACAAAGAACGTCCCAAACACAACCGGACCTGTGTCGATTACACATCGCACAACCCTCTGCGTGATCTCCTCGCCAGGACAATACCCTGCGGGAGCGAGTCGAAGTGTAGTACGGGTATGGCTACCCGTAGATGATCAAAAAGGACTAGAGGAAGGGAAGGACGTCGACTATGGGGAAGCGACTGGCCATCACCGTAGACGGTGTTGAAGCCGAGATCGAGCTGCTCGAAGACGAAGCACCAGTAACAGTAGCGGCTCTCTGGGACATCCTGCCGATCGAAGACCGCACCATCCAGGTACGCTGGTCTGGCAATGCCTGGCGCACCGATAAGGACTATCCAATCGTTGCCGACAGCCCGACTGTCGAGAACCGCGCCGAGCGGCTGCAGGGCGGCGATCTGATCTACTATCCACGCCTCGGCAAGATTGGGCTGGCTTACGACGAAGCCAAGTGGCTCTCGCCTAAGCAGGAAGCCCGCAATGTGACGCTCGTGGGCCGCGTTGACACGAACCGCGAAGCGTTCCTCGAGCGCAACAACCAGCTCATCTTTGAAGGACCCTTTGACATCTCCATCACTCGGATCGAGTAACCCAGCGATAGCTCTGGTGGTTTGGGTTCGGATTTGGAGAATGAAGGGTAGTGGAGCATGAGATTTGGCGCTGGTATCGCGACCTGCCGTGAAGGCCTGGCGTATCCGCCGAATTTTCTGGACCTCGATGGCAACGTCGAGCTCACTCAGCTGGCGGAGCGCCTGGGGTATCACGCCGTCTGGGCCAATGATCATTTGGTGACCCAGCAAAGCGTTGCAAAGACCATTGCAGAGCCGCCGAATTTCTACGAGCCACTGATCACCTTCGCCTACATCGCCGCCCAAACGTCGAAGATCCGGATGCTGGTGGCCACCATCGTTGCCCCATTGCGAGACCCCGTTTTGCTTGCCAAGCAAGTCGTGACCCTCGATCACGTCTCTGGCGGACGGTTCACGCTCGGCCTCGGCATCGGCTCCTACCGCGAAGAGTTCGAGGCGATCAAGCAACCAGCGCCGAAGACGAACCGCGGCAAGATGATGGAAGAGCAGGCAGAGGCGCTGCGAGCGCTCTTTGAGAACACTCACGCAGAGTACGATGGCAAGTACTTCTCCTTCAAGCCGATCCAGATCAACCCCAAGCCACAGCAGCAGCCCTTTCCTCTATATATGAGCGGCAATACCCCTAAGGGAATCAAGCGCGTGGCGCGTTTGGCGCAAGGCTGGATCGCTGGGGGCAGCCCCTCTCCCGAGCGTCTGCGAGATTCAGTCGAACTGTTGCGCAAAGCAGCACAAGAGGTCGGGCGCGACCCTGACGAGATCGAAGTCACGGCGCAACTGCGCATTGCCATCGGCGATACCTCGGATGAGGCGATGACCGTGCTCAAGGATTCTCAGCACTTCAAGCGCATCTGTGCTTCGAAACCCGATGAATCGCCAGACGACCTGGCCAAGGTCTTCGCCAGCCGCGATCTTATGGGATCGCCAGAAGAGCTGATCCAGCGCATAGGTGAGTATGAGGCCGCCGGCGCCGACCAACTGGGGCTGATCTTCCTGGCGGACAACCGCCGTGAGTTGTTCGAACGCGTCGAGCTATTCGGCAAGAAGGTCCTGCCTGCGTTCCAGGCATAGGCCAGTAACTCTGAATGTGAATGAGGTAGCAACTTGAGTTTCATCGATATCGAGCTAGATGGCGTTACCTATCGCGCCAAGCTGCTTGAAGACGTCTCTCCCGTCGCTGTATCGGCCCTTCAGGCGGCCTTGCCGCTAAGTGTCGATGTGGTGCACGAGCAGGTGAGCGGTTCGATCTTTTCGACGCGTGCACCGGTGGACATCGAGCACTCGGCCGGCGATAAGCACGTCGGATTTCAGCATCCGGGCCTCGTAGTCTTCGACCCCGCCACTAGCCGGCTGGCAATTTGCTATGGACAGGGCCGGCTGAATTCATTGACTGGTCCGACAGAGGCTATCCCGGTCGCCGAAATCGGCGGCGATCTGGCTCCACTGGAAGACGTCGGCTATCGTCTGCAGTTCGACGGCGCAAAGTCGATGTCGATTCGCAGTTCTGCCGATCAAGACTCGCCACCCGAGCTAGCGCCCGCACCGGCTGGCCGCAAGATCCGGATCGTCTTTGGCGAAGCTGACCTGACGGCCACATTGCTCGATGAGATCTCCCCCAACGCAGCCAGCGCCTTTGCCGATCTCTTGCCGCTCGAAGGGGTCTGCACCAACACGCACTCCAGTGGGTCGCTCACTCGCTTCTGGAATCCAGATGGGGGCAAAGAGGGCGAGACGGTGCTGGAGACCGACGAGCTCGACGAGGGGCAAGTCGTGCTCTATCCTGGCTATATCTATTACTTGACGAAGGTTGGTTTCCGTGGGCTGCGCATTCCCCGCGATGCTTCGATGATGCGCTCAGCACTTGGAGGTGGCGGCAGTTCGCGTCTGATCCCGCTCGCCAAGTTCGACGGAGACTTTTCGGCCTTCCGCGATCAAGCTGAGCGTGTGCATTATGAGGGCGCGAAACCCATGTCGATTAGCCTGTTGGATTAGGACACACGAATCGCTTGTGAGTATCGTTGAATTGAATCGGGCCACGCTGCAATCGTTGCCAACCAGGGCCGTGTTTCGCGCACCGTTGGTTGGCGTTGAAGGCGGTCAAGTCTCACCTCCAGAGCGAGACCCGACCTTCATCGACCGATCACCCGTGATACAGGTCAGCGACCATGATGTTGTGGCGGTATGGGAAGAAGCGTATGAATGGTGAAAGCTAAGAAATCTGTGGTCGTTGTTGGCGGGGGTAACGCTGCCCTCTGCGCCGCCCTCGCGGCGAGAGAGCAAGGCGCCGATGTGCTCGTGCTGGAGCGCGCCTCGGAAGAAGAGCGCGGTGGCAACAGCCGCTATACTGCCGGCGCTATCCGCACCGTCTACAACGACCTCGACGACCTCCTGACACTGGCGCCGGATCTGAGTGAAGAAGAAAAGCGGACCACGGACTTCGGTTCCTATACGGCCGAGAAGTTCTATGAAGATATGGACCGTATCTGTGAATTCCGGGCCGATCCTGACCTGACTCCGATCATGGTGACCCAGAGTCTCCCAACCTGGCAGTGGCTCCACAATGAGTATCAGGTGCGCTTCGTCCCCGCCTATTCTCACCAGGCCTTCCAGGTCAATGGCCGTTTTCGCTTTTGGGGCGGCATCACGTTGCTCGTCTCGGGTGGTGGTCCTGGGCTGATCGATCAGCTTACGCGTGCCTGCGAACGCAGCGGCATTGAGATTCGCTATGGCCAGCGCGCCCAGCATCTTATCGAAGAGAAAGGCGTCGTGCGCGGCGTCGTGGTGCGCGCCGACAAGGAAAATTACGAGATTCGCTGCGACTCCGTCGTCCTGGCCTGTGGCGGCTTTGAATCGAACACCGAGATGCGCACGCGCTACCTTGGCCCTGGGTGGGAACTGGCCAAGGTCCGGGGCACCCGCCACAACACTGGTGACGGCATCAAGATGGCGCTCGAGATTGGCGCCGTGCCGTGGGGCAACTGGTCGGGCTGCCACGCGGTTGGTTGGGACCGCAACGCGCCCGATTTTGGCGATCTCGCAGTCGGCGACGGGTTCCAGAAGCACAGTTATCCATTTGGCATCATGGTCAACGCCCGTGGTGAGCGCTTCGTCGATGAGGGTGCAGACTTCCGCAATTACACCTACGCCGAATACGGCCGTCGCGTCCTGGAGCAGCCGGGCCAGTTTGCCTGGCAGATCTTCGACAGCAAGGTGACACATCTGCTGCGCGATGAATATCGCATCCGCGAAGTGACCAAGGTAAAGGCGGATACGCTTGAGGAGCTGGCCCAGAAGCTCGATGATGTCGATCCCGAAGGCTTCCTTCGCACGGTGAAGGCCTACAACGAGGCCGTGCGCGACGACATCCCGTTCGATCCGACGGTCAAGGACGGGCGTTCGGCCGACGGACTGGCCGTCCCACGCTCCAACTGGGCCAACCGTCTGGACACGCCGCCCTATGAGGCCTACGCAACGACTTGCGGCATCACATTCACCTTCGGCGGTGTGCGAATCGATACCGAGGGCCGCGTGCTCGATGAAGATCTCGAACCTATCGAGGGGCTCTTCGCGGCTGGTGAGATCGTTGGCGGACTCTTCTACTTTAATTATCCGGGTGGCACTGGACTGACCTCGGGAGCAGTCTTCGGCAAGATCGCGGGCCACAGCGCGGCAACGAGCAACGTGCCCGCGACCCAGACTGCCGGTCGCTAGCCAGATTTCAGTGAAGGGACGTTTCGTCGATGGCCAGCTGGCACGACGCATTGATCAACGGTCTCAAGGCCAACGATATCCGGCTCATCTGCCATGTCGCGGATTCGGTGCTGGCGCCAATCATTCGCAAGCTTGAGGATGATCCCGCCTTTCGTGTGGTGACGCTCACCCGCGAGGAAGAGGGCATTGGGCTGCTGACCGGTGCCTATCTCGGTGGCATGCGTGGGGCGTTGCTGCTGCAGACATCCGGATTCGGCAACACGTTGAACGCGCTTGGCTCACTCTCGATCCCCTACCAGGTGCCGTTTCCGATCATCATGTCCACACGTGGGAGATACCTGGAACACAACGTCGTCCAGGTTGCCTGGGGAGAAGCCGCACCAGCAACCGCCGAACTGATGGGCCTTCAGGTCTTTCCAATGACGCGGGAAGATGAGGTGGGTTTTGTCGCTGAGCATGGGGTCCGGCACGCCTATGTCAGCCGCAGACCAGTGCTCCTGACCATCGAAACGACCCTCTCTGGAGGCAAGCATGCAAACCAATAGCGCTGAACAGCAGGGGATGAACCGGGCGAATCTCGTTCGAGGAATCCTCGATCAGGTCGATGACGATGTCATCTTGGTGGGCGGCATCGGCAACGCTAGCTTCGAGTTGGGGATCCAGAGTGGCGACCGCGAGCCCAACTTCTACATGCTCGGCAGCATGGGCCAGGCGTTCTCGATCGGCCTGGGTCTCGCTATTGCGCAGCCCGAACGCAAGGTGGTGGTGATGGAGGGTGACGGCTCGATCCTGCTCAATTTGAGCGCCATGGTCACCGTCGGCGCAGTAGCACCCGAAAATCTCACGATCGTCATCTGGGATAACGAGCAATGGCAGATCACCGGTGGGCAGCCAACGGCCACCGCCCAGAGTTGCGAACTTGCCATCGTTGCGCACGGCTGCGGCATCGAGCGTGCGCGAGCAATCTACACCGAGGATGAGTTTGCCAGCGCATTTGAGCATGCGCTGAATTCGCAAGGACCGAACGTGCTGGTTGCCAAGATCGACAACGCCAAGGCCACGAGCGCCCGTCGCGACGACCCGATCGCCATCAAACTGCGATTTATGGAAGCTTTAGGGCTCCAACCCGATTAGCATACCCGACTTCCCCCTAATTTGTGGCGCCACGCCACTCACGAGCCCGCTGGATTCAGAGCCGAATTCAGCGGGTTTGTGATCTATGGCATCGCGGCCCTGACGGCATGTGATCCGCGGCCCCGTCACCGGCATCCGCCCGCTGCTCGTTGTTGACAAAGCGACCTGCGAGCCATAGACTAATCCCGACTTATGGACTCGGATTTAGGCTTTCGTTGCCTTGCGGGAGAGGGATAGAACGTGACCTTGATCGATCAGATACGGAGCCGGAGCGAGCGAGGGGATTGGTCGAGCATCGGCCTCTCACGCCGCACGCTGCTGCGCACGACCTTTGGGCTGACCCTGGCGGGCTTGATAGCCGCCTGTGGCGGTGATGATGACGACGATGATGCCGAAGCAACCGAAACGGAAGCGCAGGCAGAGGCCACCGACGCTGATACGGAAGAGGCGACAGAAGAAGCTACCGACGCTGCAACCGAGGCCGAAACAGAAGCAGCCACCGAGGATGAGACCGAAACCGTAGAAGCAACCGAAACCAGCGAAGATTCCGAATCGACGGCGACAGAGGCTGAATCAACCAGTACCGAGGACAGCGAGTCTGCCGGTAGCGCCTATCCCGTCACGATTGAACATAAATACGGGTCCACCACGATCACTGAGGAGCCGCAGCGGGTGCTCTCGCTGGGATACAGTGATCAGGATGCGATTCTTGCACTCGGGGTGAAGCCGATCGCCGTTCGCTACTGGCTCGGAGATGAGAGCCTTGCAGCTCAAGCCTGGGCACAGGATGAGCTTGGCGATGCCACACCAGAAGTGCTCAATATGCCAGAGATCGACTTTGAAAAGGTCGCCTCGCTGCAACCCGATCTCATCATCGCCCTCTATTCCGGAATCACCGCCGAGGTCTACGAAACACTCTCGAATATCGCCCCAGTCGTCGCCCAGCCAGGAGAGTACGTCGACTTCGGCATCCCCTGGCAACAGCAGACGCTAACCGTGGGGCAGGCACTCGGGAAAGAGGCAGAGGCCAAGCAGCTCATTGCTGATGTCGAAGCGCAATTTGCCGCCGCAACCGAAGCACATCCTGAGTTCCAGGGCGGCGCAGGTATTGTCGCCTTCTCATTCACTGCCGGTGAGTACGGGGTCTATAGTGCCGAAGACCCGCGCTCCCGGTTCCTTGGTGCGCTGGGATTCGAGCTGCCAGAGCAAGTCGCCGAGATTATGGGCGATGAGTTCTTCACCTATATCAGCACCGAGCGCATGGATCTGCTGCAGTCCGACGTGTTGATCTGGATTCTCTACGGCAACGACGCCGAGACGATTACGAGCGACCCGCTCTATGGACAGCTTCCCGTCCATCAGGAAGGTCGCGACATCTTTCCTTCGCAAGAGGTGACCGATGCGCTTTCGTTCAGCACTGTCTTGAGCCTGCCATATGCCTTGGAGCAGATGGTGCCAATCATCGTCGCGGCTATCGACGGCGACCCATCGACCACGGCCGAGTCCTGATCGAGTCGCTCAGCGTCACATATAGCGAGATTCCACAGCGTGGGGTAGCCTGGTGCCTGGTCGATACCAGTTACAGCAGCTAGGCACCCCTGCTCCAGATGTGACGGAGGAGAAGATGGGACGAGTCTATGAGGGCCTCGACGAATCGCTGACGAACTGGATCATGGCTCAGCGTCTGATGTTCGTCGCCACGGCCCCGAACGATCCAAACGGTCACGTGAATGTTTCGCCCAAGGGCTTGATGGACACCTTCCGCATCCTCGACGAGAGCACTGTCGCCTATCTGGACCTGCTGGGCAGCGGCATCGAGACGGTGGCGCACCTGCGAGAGAACGGTCGCATCGTGATCATGTTCTGTGCCTTCGAAGGCGCGCCCAAGGTCTTGCGGCTGCATGGTCGGGGCCGCACCGTCCAACCGCACAATCTCGAATTCACGTCACTCCTGAAGGCATTCGATCTCGACAGTGATCTTGAGCGGACTCTCCGCTCGATCATCGTCGTGAACGTCACCCGCATCTCCGACTCGTGTGGGTTCGTCGTCCCGCGCATGGAATACGTTGAAGAGCGTGACACACTCTTTCGCTGGGCCGAGCACCAACACCAGCGTGAGGGCGATGATTGGGCCGCCAAATATCAGCAGGCCAACAATCTCCACAGCATCGATGGCCTCCCCGGCATGGACCTCAGCGACGATCTAGCGGAGGACGATCTCAAGAAATTCTCCAGCAGCGGTCGGGCGCTCTA